>CAZHHS010000088.1:0-7724 GCA_964532395.1 uncultured Desulfobacterales bacterium
CTCATGCAACACATCTCCGATCGGCATTCGATCAAAACGAAACGACCAGAGGGTATCGTCTCCCGGTTCAGACCAACAGCACTGACCCCATAGGAGGAATACCATTCCGAGCAGAAAAGACCGTCGGCAATAGCTACCTCGACGCCATGCGGCTAATCTATGATGCACGGCTCTTCGCCTGTTTTCAGATCGTAGGTTCGAACCGCTATTACCGTTTCGCCTTCTGCGCCCTTCTTGACATGTCCCCGGACCTCGACCTCTTTGGCTAACGCGCCGAGCAGTTCGTTTCCTTTTTCGTCCGGTTCAACATAGCAGTCGTTACCCCCCGGCGTGAGTACGGCAACGGCAACCGGAACCCCTTTGTCATCCCAATCCGCAGGGACAACAATTCCCGCGACAAGACTTTGTCCTTCACCCATGGATTCTACCCCGTCCTTCTCTGCTTCGGAATGCACCCGGAACCGGGTGCCCGTCGGCAGGCCGATTTGAACCGATCGATTCCATCAGTGCCTATTATAATTGATCCCACGCAAAATTATAATAATAATCTCCCAGGGCTTTAGGGCTCATGCAAAAATAATTTCACAGAACCGACATCCAGATTTGGTTCGGATTCGGTCGATCCGATTGAACAAAACCGCAGTAATAGCAAGCTATTTCGAAGATTTCGCGAATGAGGCATCGGCCAAAGAGGGGTTGAAGCCGAGATAGCAAAATGTGAAATTATTTCTGCGTGACCCCTTACTCTTTTTTCCATCCATACGGTGTGCTACAGTAAAAAAGAGAAACGTAACCACCTATAACCCTTTGCAAGAGGCCGCATGATGACTGAAAAATCCCCTATGGAAGAATTGAAGGCTGAAATTGCAGAGTGTAAGTCCGCTCTCCAAAAGCTGGAAGCCCGAGCCCAGGCAGCGGAAGGAGCAGAAAAGGCGGCGTATGAGGAACAAATCAGCTCCTTTCGAAAAAGACTCATCGACGTCCAGGATCAACTCCTGGAAATGTCCGACAACCGGCAAGGCTGGGATAAGGAGCTCCGGCAAGGGGCCGGCGGTGCATGGAACAGACTCAAAAAGGGGCTGAAAGACGCCAAGACGGAGTTCAAAAAAGGGTACGACGAAGGCCTTGAGAAATAGGCAGGTCAAAGGTATTGCCATACGGAAAGGAGGAACTTCATGCTGGATGAAATCAAAAAAGGGCTGTTTGCCAGTTTTGGTGCCGTGCTGCTGACCCGCGGGAAGATCGACGAGATCAGCCGCAGACTGGTGCAAGAGACCAAGCTCAGCAAGGAGGATGCCCAGAAACTGGCCAAGGAGCTGGTGGAAACGGGCGAGAATCAATGGCAAGAGATTGAAACGTCCGCCACGGAAAATGTGCGCAAGGGATTGGAGGCCCTGGGGATCAGTAACAAACAGGCCATTGACGCCTTAGAAGAAAAAGTGACCCATCTGGAAAAAAGGCTGTCCGCTTTGGAGACATCCGCTGCCACCGGCGAAACCGAGTCTCCGTCACCACCACCGGAATAAGCTGTTACCGAAAGGGAGGCTTCAACCACGGGACCTTTCGGCTGAAAGGGGTTTCCGTGCAAAGTGGGGAGGGGTTCCCTTTCCCCGGAAGGGAACAGTCACATGGAATTTAGGCAAATCGCCAGCCTGGGCCGTTTCAAGGACATCATCATCATCCTGATAAAGTACGGATTTGACGACCTTGTTCAGCGCCTGGATCTGGGGGCTACGCCGGTCTTGAAAAAAATTCACAAGGCCGACCAGGGGCTCGGCACCTACGAGCGGATCCGTCTGGCCCTGGAGGACCTGGGCCCCACCTTCATCAAATTCGGTCAGGTGATGAGTCTGCGGCCTGATCTTTTGCCCCAAAAACTGATCAAGGAACTCGTCAAACTCCAAGACGAGGTGGCACCGGTGCCGGTGGACACCATCCGTGACACTGTTGAAAGAAACCTGCAACTTCCCTTAAAAGACGTGTTTTCCGTCTTTGATGAAGACCCCCTGGGTGCTGCGTCACTGGCTCAAGTGCATCGGGGGGTGCTCAAAAAAGAAGGAACCATCGTTTCAATCAAGGTGCAACGCCCGGGGATTCAAAAGAAGGTGCAAAAGGATTTGGACATCTTAGAATCCGTAGCCGAACAGATTCACGAACGCTCGGAGGAACTGCGGTTCTATGATCTGCCCAATCTGGTTCGTGTCACTCGGCGAAATCTCCTTCGGGAATTGGACTTTACTCGAGAGGCCCGGCACATGCGTGTGGCCCGTTCTTTTCTTCCCGAGGATTCGAATGTCCACATCCCCGCCGTCTATACCGAATATTGTACACCTCAATTGCTGGTAACGGAATTCATTCAAGGAACCAAGCTCAAAGACCTGAACCCGGAACAAATGTCGGACCCGCAAGGGTTGGCCAAACAAGGCCTGGGGATCGCGATCAAGCAGATTCTCGATGACGGCTTCTTCCATGCCGACCCCCACCCGGGGAACCTGTTGGTCACGCCGGAAGGCCACCTGTGTCTGCTCGATTGGGGAATCGTCGGCCGGCTCACGGAACGGGATCGTTATGAACTCATTGATCTCATCAAAGCCGTGGTGGACAAAGACAGCAAGGCCCTTATGGACACCTTGCTGATGATGACCAACGGGCAAAGTACAATCAACCGTCGGAGCCTGGAAAGACAACTTTTGGAGGTCTTGGACGCCTACCACGCCGTGCCGGTCAAGGAACTGAACATCGGCCATTTGTTGATGGATGTGACCGCCTTGCTGCGACAGTATCAATTGGCCCTGCCAACGGATCTGGTTATCATGATCAAAACCATGATTACAGCGGAGGGTACCGCCCGTCACATCTATCCGGGCCTGAACATCGTGTTGGAAGCCCAGGACTATGTCAGGCGTCTTGCCCGAGACCGATACAAGTCCTCGGCCATGTGGCGTAATATTCGGGCCGCCCTGAAGGAGTTTTTTGCTCTCCAACGGCAGCTACCCCGACGGATGGCCCAGATTACGGAAAAGATCGAACGGGGAGAACTAAAAATCCACTTTGAACACGAGAATCTGGGCGGACTCCGAAACACCCTGGAAAACATATCCAACCGGCTTACGTTTGGCATTATTATCGCCGCCATGATTATTGCTTCTTCCATGATTATTACCACCGGTATCGGTCCTTTGCTTTTCGGGTTTCCCGCGTTGGGTATCGTGGGTTACGTGATTTCCGGCATTCTCGGTTTATGGCTCATTTGGAACATTATTCGCACCAAGCAATACTGAAAAATGGTTTTGCCTGGCCCCCGGCCAGACATTCCAAAACAGAATGGGGGACCCAGTGAAATACGACTCCGCCTTGAGAAGTTACACATCCAAGCGATTGGAGGAAATCGAATGTGCCGACATCCTGGTGGGCATCCCGTGTTATTACAACGACAAAACCATCGAACACGTGGTTCGTATGGTCAGTCACGGACTGGCCAAGTATTACAAGGATAAACGATGTGTGATTTTCGTCGCTGATGGCGGTTCCACGGATGATACCAGGGAGGTGGCCAAAGAGTTTCAAATTAAACCCTGGCAGGAGAAGATCGTTTCCATCTACCGGGGACCGGCAGGCAAAGGGTCCGCTTTTCGCTCGATATTTGAGGCCGCCAAACGACTCAAAGTCACCGCCTGCATGGTGGTGGATTCGGATCTGCGTTCCATCACCCATGATTGGGTCAAGTATCTCTTGGAACCAATCCTGGAAAAGAATTACCAGTTTGTTTGCCCCGTTTACTCTCGATATAAATACGACGGCACCATCACCAATAACATTGTTTACAATCTGACTCGGACACTCTATGGCCTCCGCATCCGACAACCGATCGGCGGCGATTTTGCCTTTGTCGGTGACCTGGCGGCCCATTACATTGAACAAGATGTGTGGGACACCGACGTCGCCCGTTACGGGATAGACATCTGGATGACCACCCATGCAATTGCCAACAACTTCAAGATTTGCCAATCGAACCTGGGAGCCAAAATCCACGATGCGAAAGACCCCTCGGTATCGTTAGGACCCATGTTTCAGCAAGTCGTACATACCCTCTTCGTGCTCATGGAAAATAACGAAACCTGGTGGAAGTCGATTCGGGGAAGCCGGACCATCCCCACATTCGGGCTGGACACCTTCAGGGAGCCCGAACCGATCAAGGTCAACCTGGACGCCCTGGTTTCTGAATACAAGGAAGGTTTCAAGCACTTCAAGGGGCTCTATCGAGACATTTTTTGTCCCGATTGTTTCGAAGTCCTCAAACAGTGTGCAACCAAGGCCAAGACCAAATTCATCATGCCTGTAAGCACCTGGGTCTACGTGCTGTACGAAACGGCGGCCACATTTCATCGGTGGACGGAAAACCGTACCCAATTGATCAACCTGGTAACCCCGCTTTATCTGGGCCGGGTAGCTTCTTTTATTAACGAAACCAAAAAGATGAGTTCCAGTGAGGCCGAGGAAGTTGTGGAAGAACAAGCCCAAATATTTGAAGACAAGAAGGACTATCTTATCGAGGCCTGGGAACATGGCGTAAAGAAACAGGCTTAGTTCGCCCCTTTTCCCGGATCGTAGGGAGTCGATGACATGTGCGTCAAACATACCATACGCTGTCTCCCCTTGTCGTTTTTTGTCTTACTCTTGATGGCCGGCGTAACGTTTGGGCAAAATGATGTGTCTATTCGTTTCGAAGGCGACAGAGTCTCCGCCACTGTTCGCAAGGCCTCGTTGAGTAGCGTCTTGAACGCGATCCGTGAGGAAAGGGGCATTTGGCTGGAAACCGGATTTCTAAAAAACGAATCGCTGTTGGACGAACAAATATCAGTGACGTTTGAAGACATAGCGGTCAAAGACGGCCTGGAGCGTATCTTGTCGGGAATAAACCATTGTCTGGTTTTCGAACAGGGTAGTATCGCCGGGATCATGCTGTTCGGCAAGACAAGCGATACCGGCAATCGGCAGAGGCGTCCCATCACCCGCCGACGCCGCCCTTTGCGTCGAAGCCCGTCTCGTTGATCTTCTACCCGATGATGGCGCCCCCTGGCGACAGCCTCGCAAGGGGGGATATCCGAAGATAGGAGATAGGAGATAGGAGGGTCCTCTGATGTCGGAATATTCTCAAAAAAGCACCAAAATAACCAACATCTATCAGCTCACAAATAAAACCAATCTACTCGATAAACTGACCCAGTACTCACACTGGAAAAAGCCTGTACTCATCATTCCATCCCTGGCCTCGGAATTCAACACCGCGGAAAACCGGCCGGTCTTTCAACGCTTGCTGAACGAATTGACCGGCGCCACGTACCTGAGCAACATTATCATCGGGCTGGATGCGGCAAGGGGCGAGGACGTGGCGCTCCTTGAGGAGATGGTAAAGGAGGCGGGACTCACCGACGTCTTGATCCAATGGAACGACGGCCCCAGCTTCAGCGCCCTGTACGATCTGTTACAATCGTCCGGTATCGACTTGAGTCAACGGGGCAAGGGTAGGAACGTCTTCATGTCCTTCGGTGTGGCGATGGCCTTGAGCGCCACCTCGGTAGGTCTTTTGGACGCCGATATAAGAACCTTCAAACGCCGACAACTGGATCGGCTGTTTTATCCGGTGGAAATCTTTGGTTACGAATTTTCCAAGGCCTATTACGCCCGTAGCGACGGTAAGCAGCTTTTCGGTCGGGTGAAACGGTTGTTGGTCGATCCCATCCTCATCGCGTTGAAACGAAAGTTCGCCGACAGTGGTGAAGACAAGATGCTTCACATTATCGATTTCCTGCTTCTTTTTCACTACCAGCTCTCCGGAGAAATCGTCATCAATGTCAATTTACTCAGGCGGATGCGATATTCACTGAATTGGGGCGTGGAAATCCTGACCCTCATCGAAGCTTACCGCAAAGCCAATCAGATCGCCCAGGTGGAATTTACCCGAACCTACTTCGACCACAAACACCAAAAACTCTCCGCTTCCAATGCCGAGAAGGGCTTACATAAGATGTCCACGGACATTATTTCAACGTTATTGAACGCCCTCATCGTGGAAGAGGGATTGGAGGTATCCAGCCACTTTTTTAGAGACCTGGCGCTTACCTATCAATCGGTGGCCGAAGAATTAATCAAGAAATACGCCGAAAATGCCAAGGCCAACGGCTTGTATTACGATCGGGACCGTGAGGAAGAGTTTGTCAACGATGTGATCACCGACGCCATCATCAACGTGGGACAACTTTTAAATGTGCCCCAAAACATTTCGGCCATGTTCCTGAGATATACGGCCATGAATCCGGAATTTGAGCCCTTCAATCGGGACGGCTTGCAGGAAGCCATCATGGCCGTGGAAAACAGGTTAAAATACGAATACAAACATACCCGGGAGCTACCGTCATGGGAACGGCTGGAGGAAAAGATCCCCAACATCATCAATCGAATCATCGACGCCATTGAAGAAGCCAAGAAAAACACCCCCTAACCCCCGATCAAGGACCCGCCGGAAAGGCGTGGTCTTAATCTTGCATGGTTGGCTCCTATGCAACCCTGCATAATGTATTGTCTTATATTGAAAAAGGAGGAACAACGTCGTGAGGGATTTGGGCAAGGTTTTGGAGTCTCACCCGGTTAAGGCTTCGGCCGCGTGTAGAATTGACTGCGGAGGCACGCTGGACATCAAGGCCTTTTACTACCCTTTACGCCACCTGTCTCCTTGCACCTTCAATATCGCTCTTAACCTGAAAACCCAGGTTCGCCTTCTCCCATACGAATCGGGGCTGGTCAAGGTCTCCTCGCAGGGTTTTGACAGTGAAGTCCATGCCGCCGACAGTGCCCCCTTTGATTCTCCATTGGGACTGATGTTTGCCGTAACCACCTACTTCGGGGTGGAAGGCATTCATGTTGACATCATTTCCGAATCACCCCCTAAAAGTGCCCTCGGGGGTTCATCCAGTGCTTTGGTGGCCTTGATCGGGGCCCTTTCCATGTGCCTGGATGGACAAATAAACCAAGAAAAGACAGTCCTTACCGCTCATGCCATCGAAGAAAGCGTCGCGGGTATCCCCTGCGGACTCCAGGATCAGCTTGCCGCCGCCTATGGGGGGGTCCATGCCTGGTACTGGCCATCCGACGCTACGGACACCCCGTTCCGGGGGCGCGAGGTCCTGTCCAAGACGGACTACGATATCTTGGAAAAACACCTTCTGATCGCGTATTGCGGCATTCCACACGAGTCGAAGGATATCAATGGTGAGTGGTTGCAACAGTTTATCAAGGGAAACAAACGGCATCTATGGGCCGAGATCGTGACCACCACAAAGACCTTTGTCAAAGCCCTGAGTGTGAAAGACTGGGCATCCGCCGTGCACGCCATGAACCGAGAGGTCGAAATTAGAAAGGAAATAACCCCTCACGTCTTCGATGAATTGGGCCATGCCCTCCTGGACAGTGCCCTGGCGAACAACTGTGGCGCCCGCTTTGCAGGCGCCGGCGGCGGGGGGTGCCTTTGGGCCTTGGGAATGGAAGACGACATCAATGGATTGAAACCGGTGTGGGAAAATATTCTCAAAGAACGAGAAGATGCCGCCATACTGACGGCGGGTATCAACCCCAGGGGCCTGGAAGTGGTGTAATATTGACGAAGCGTGCGCCATGGGTTAGGATGATATATCCCCATTAAGGAGGGGGAAAACATATGTTTGGAC
>CAZHHS010000089.1:0-3174 GCA_964532395.1 uncultured Desulfobacterales bacterium
CGCTTGGGATCATATCCCATCAAGCTCAAGTTGGCTGTATCACTGCCGGTCTCACACCCCTCCGGCAGGGTCTTAACGACGCCGATCTCACCGTGGTCCGCCACCCAATCCATATGGGGCGTTCGGGCGACGGCAAGAGGTGTCCGTCCATCCAGTTCCGCCATCGGATAGTCGCCCATCCCGTCGCCTACCAACACCATATACTTCATGCCCAATCCTCAATTCGAATCATCACCGTCTTATCCTTAACCACGTCCAAGTCGTCGATTCTGGAAAGTGCGGCGTAGACGGCCGCCTCCCGGGCCTCATGGGTAATCATGACGATAGGAACCGCTCCGACCAGGTCCCGGCCCTTTTGGTGAACCGACTCAATACTGATGTCATTTTCGCCCAATATGCCGGAAATCTTGGAAAGCACTCCCGGACGATCATGGGCAGAAACCCGGAAATAATACTTGGCCATTAAATCTCGGGGGGATTTAATCGCTCTCGGTTTAACCCGGTTGGGTTGGTAGCCGAAATATGGCACTCTGCCCATGGCGTCATTGAGTATGTTTCGGGCCACGTCAACCAGATCGCTCACCACTGCGCTGCCTGTGGGCATCATCCCGGCACCCGGCCCGTAGAACATGACATTTCCAACGGCGTCCCCGGAAATATACAACGCATTGTAGGCCTCATTCACATTGGCCAAGAGGCTGCCTTCGGGAATCAGCGTCGGATGAACCCGGGCCTCGATGGAATTGCCGTCATCTTTCGAGATGGCCAGAAGCTTGATACGATATCCGAACTCCTTCATGAAATCAATATCCAGTGAGGTTATCTTCGAAATGCCTTCCGTATAAACGCTGTCAAAATCGATCGGCACCCCGTAAGCAATGGAAAGAAGTATGGTCAGCTTGTGGGCTGCATCCACCCCTTCCACGTCAAAGGTGGGATCGGCCTCTGCATACCCCAGATTCTGGGCCTCCTTCAGCACCTCGGAAAACGATCCGCCTTCGTTGGTCATCTTGGTTAGGATGTAATTGGAGGTACCGTTCAAGATGCCGAAAAGCCGGTGAATCCGATTGGCAACCAGCCCTTCTTTAATGGAGCGGAGCAGCGGGATGCCCCCTCCCACACTCGCCTCGAACCCAATCTCCACCCCTTGCCGTGATGCCGCCGCGAAGATTTCTTCCCCATAAGCGGCCAAAAGGGCCTTGTTCGCGGTTACCACGTGTTTTCCGTTCTCTATGGCCGCCAAAATAAACGCCTTGGCCGGTTCGTATCCGCCGACGAGTTCGACAATGATATCCACCTCCGGGTCATTGATCACCTGTTTCGCGTCAGTGGTCAGCACCCGCCTGTCGACCGTTACCCCCCGGTCGGAATCCACATCCAGGTCACCGATCCATTTGAGTTCCAACTCCGCTCCCAGCCTGGCATCCAGCAAATCCTTGTTTTCCAATAAGATCTTGGCAGTGCCGGAACCGACCGTTCCAAAGCCGAGCAATCCCACACGAATCTTTTTCATTCTCATTCCTCACCATGGGCGGTAGCGTGGGCTTCCGCCCATGTCAGTCGCAAGACCGTCCCAGCTCTTCAGTTCTTTTCTCGGTAACACCTGTTTGTGATGGTCTTGTGCTTACGGCACCGGAATTACAGGCCCGGGAACAGCCACCGGACCGGCTTTCAAGGTGACTACTGAAGCACCTTTCGAAGCCCCCGTATGGCCTGGTTGGTTCGCATTTCGTTTTCAATCAAGGCAAACCGGACGTACTCGTCTCCGTACCGACCGAACCCGAGCCCCGGGGAAACCGCAACCCCGGCCTTTCGAATCAACATCTTGGAAAACTCGACGGAGCCCATATGAACAAACTGATCGGGAATCCGTGCCCACACGAACATGGTCGCCTTGGGACTTTCCACCGGCCAGCCGGCACGATTGAGGCCTTTAATCAGTGTGTCCCGCCGCTTTTTGTACGTATCGACGATTTCCCGGACACAATCCTGGGGGCCGTTGAGTGCAATAATGGATGCGATCTGGATCGGCTGAAAGATCCCGTAGTCCAGGTAACTCTTGATGCGTCGGAGAGCCCCGATGATCTCCGGGTTTCCGACACAAAACCCCACTCGCCACCCGGGCATGTTGTAGCTTTTGGATAGGGAAAAAAACTCCACCCCCACCTCTTTGGCTCCCGGCACCTGAAGCAAGCTGGGGGGAGAATAGCCATCGAATACCAGATCTGCATAGGCCAGATCGTGAATCACCATGATGTCATGCTCTCTGGCATAATCCACGATCTTTTCAAAAAAACCGATATCCACCACTTCCGTAGTGGGATTGTGAGGAAAAGAGATGATCAGCATCTTGGGCTTGGGCCAGGTCTGGCGGGTAGCTGCAATCAGGTTTTCGAAAAAATCCTGATTCGGCCCCAATGGAATTCCCCGCACGTCCCCGCCGGCGATAATCGCCGAGTATGGATGTATCGGATACGTCGGATCAGGTGAAAATATCACGTCCCCCGGCCGCACCGTAACCAAGACGAGATGAGAAATGCCCTCTTTGGCGCCAATGGTTACAATCGCCTCTTCGTCGGGATCGATCTCCACATCAAAGCGCCGCTTATACCAATCACAAATGGCCATACGGAGCTTGGTAATTCCCATGGAGGCGGAATACCGATGGTTATGACCTTTACGAGCGGCCTCCACCAATTTATCCACGATATGTTTCGGCGTCGCCATGTCCGGATTGCCCATGCCCAAATCCACGATATCCTCACCGGCATGACGGGCATCCATTTTTATCTTATTGACCATGGTGAATACATAAGGAGGAAGACGATCCAGTCTGGCGAATTCTTTCATAGGAAGTGCCTTTCGCAAATATCTGAATTTGAGGATTATTACCCGCTTTATGGCACACCCGCATAGAATTTGTCAAAAATATTTCTTTGACTTTTCCCCTCGCTTACTCTAAAAGCAGGGGCAAATCTGGGGGTACTATATGGCGGAATCACTTACCTACCAAGACGCCGGTGTTGATGTGGAAAAAGCAAACCGGTTTGTCGAACGGATCAAACGACTTACCGAAAAAACGCCCCGTTCCGGCGTCATCGCCGGCATCGGCGGTTTTAGCGGTCTTTACTCTCTCGACATTTACAAATACAAGAACCCCGTCTTGGCGACGTC
>CAZHHS010000089.1:3274-7559 GCA_964532395.1 uncultured Desulfobacterales bacterium
GCAGAGACGATACGCCATTTGCTCAAAGACTTCCCCATTCACGGAATCGCTCACATTACCGGCGGGGGTATGGTGGACAACCTGCCCCGCATCTTACACTCCTCGTGCAAGGCGGTAATCAAGGAAGGAAACTGGGAGATTCCGCCGATATTCCGCTTTCTCCAAGAAGCGGGCAAACTCTCCGCCACGGAAATGAGACATACCTTCAATAACGGCATCGGCATGGTGCTTGCCGTCCCCGCCGACGCAGCTCAAGACGTGGTCTCCTTCCTCGCTGCTATGGACGAAAAAGCCTATGTCATCGGGGAAATCGTGAAGCGAAAAAAAGGCGAGGGGCAGATTTCGTGGAGTTAGGTTTCATTACCCAGATGGGATCTCCAAACGGTTAACCGCCGGCAACAATATCGTAAACGGCCTCCAAAGCCTCGGGGAGTTTTTGGGGTTGGCTCCCGCCGGCCTGGGCCATATCCGGCCGCCCCCCACCACCGCCGCCGACCATGGCAGCCACTTTTTTGACCAAATCACCGGCATGGTGCTTCTCGAGTTGATCTTTTGTCACCACAGCCACCAGCTGGACTTTGTCGGATGTCCTACTTCCCAAAACAATGATGCCGGATCCCAACTTGCCTTTCAATTGGTCCGCCAAATCCCGAAGGGCCCCATGGCCGTCTGCAGAGACTTCCTGAACCAGCACCGGCACCCCGGCGACCTCTCGTACACCGGAGAGCGCGCCTTCCACCGATGCATCCGCCAAGGCCTTCGATTTTAGGGAAGCAACTTCTTTTTCCATCCCTTTTAGGTCGGCCATAAGCTTTTCTACCCGGTCGGCCACCGACTCAGGGCCCACTTTCAACACGTCGGAAACCCTGGTCAACGTCCGGGCGGCTTCCTGAACATTGTGGAGAGCACCCATCCCGGTCAGCGCCTCGATCCGTCGAACCCCGGCGGCCACACTCGTTTCCATAACGATCTTGAAAAGGCCGACGTCTCCCGTACGGCTGGTGTGAGTGCCCCCACAGAGTTCCTTGCTGAAATCGCCCACGGTCACGACCCGCACCCGTTCGCCGTACTTCTCTTCAAACAGGGCGGTCGCCCCCGCGTCCAAGGCATCGTCGGCATTCATCTCTTGGGTGTGCACCGGCGTATTTTCGAAAATCTTCTGATTTACCTCGGTTTCCACCGTTTCAAGGGTTTCCGGATCCAGGGCCGAGAAATGGGTAAAGTCAAACCGCAAACGTTCCGGGGACACGAGCGATCCCGACTGCTTCACGTGGTCGCCCACAATGCGACGAAGCGCGGCATGCAGAAGATGGGTGGCCGTATGGTTCCTGGCAACGGCGATCCTGCGGCTGCAATCGACCCGGGCGGTAACGGTCTGGCCTTTCGAGAGGCTTCCCCGCAGCACTTTTCCTTGGAGGATGATCAGATTGTTGGGATCCTTCAAGGTATCGGATACCGTCATCTCGAAACCGGGACCGACTATGGTGCCCTGATCCCCCACCTGTCCCCCCGCCTCACCGTAGAACGGCGTTTTATCGACGACCAGTTCAACCGTTTCACCTTCGTCAACCCGCTCCACCGGTTGCCCGGCCCTAACCAGAGACAACACCGTCGCCTCGGTGTCTAGGGTATCATATC
Organism: uncultured Desulfobacterales bacterium; assembly: GCA_964532395.1. Lineage (GTDB taxonomy): Bacteria > Desulfobacterota > Desulfobacteria > Desulfobacterales. The sequence goes on from CAZHHS010000089.1 coordinate 4,913, forward strand.
CCACAAAGTCCGTTCGGATCCCCTCCGCAGCCAGGCGTTTATAAGCCTCGGCGGTATCGACATCCCCGGACCCCTTCCAGGCACTGCGCGAGCGCCGTCTTTGCTGCGCCATGGCCTCTTCAAAGCCGTCCATGTCCAGCGACAAGTCTTCGTCACGAACCACGTCCTGGATGATATCTACGGGAAAGCCATAGGTATCATACATCTTGAAAATCAACTCACCGGGGATTTGCCGCGCCCCGGCCCGGCGCAAGTCGCCGAGCGCATCCTCCAAAACTTTCATCCCGCTTTCCAGTGTGCCCAAAAACCGCTCTTCTTCGATCTGAATGATATTCTCGATGTAAGCCTTCGATTCGGAAAGCTCCGGATACGCCGAAGCCATAACCTGAAAAACCGTCCGCGCCGTGTCACACAAAAACGGGCGCGTCAGACCCAGGGACCGGCCATATCGCATGGCCCGTCTCAGGATTCGGCGAAGGACATATCCCCTTCCTTCGTTGGAAGGCAACACCCCGTCACCCACCAGGAAAGTAATGGCCCGGCTATGGTCCGCGACCACTTTCATGGCGACATCGGCATCCACCGCACGCTTGAAGGTTTTTCCCGACAATTCTTCTACTTTTTGGATAATCGGCATGAACAGATCGGTCTCAAAATTACTTTCCACGCCTTGAACGACCGCCGCTATCCGCTCCAATCCCATACCGGTATCAATACTGGGCTTCGGCAAGCGCTCCATTTCACCCGACTCATTCCGATTGAATTCCATGAAAACGAGATTCCACAACTCCAGATAGCGATCACAATCGCATCCGGCACGGCAATCGGGCTGACCGCAACTCATCTCCGGACCTTGATCGATGAGGATTTCAGAACAGGGACCGCAAGGGCCCGTATCTCCCATCGACCAGAAATTATCCTTCTCACCCAAACGGACGATCCGCTCTTCCGGGACATCCGAATTCTCGGTCCACAACCGGTAGGCCTCATCATCGTCTTGATAGACCGACACCCACAGCTTTTCCGCGGGTAGCGCATACACCCGGGTCATCAAATCCCATGCCGTCTCTATGGCCACTGACTTGAAATAATCCCCGAAGGAAAAGTTTCCCAACATTTCAAAAAAGGTATGATGCCGCCGGGTATACCCCACGTTCTCCAGGTCATTGTGCTTCCCTCCGGCCCGCACGCATTTTTGGGAGGTACAGGCACGGACATAGCTGCGCTTTTCCTCTCCCAGGAAGGTGCGCTTGAATTGCACCATGCCCGCATTGGTAAACAGCAGGGTCGGATCGTCCTGAGGAACGAGAGATGAACTCTTTACGATCGTGTGACCCCGATCCTCAAAGTACTTTAAAAAGGCTGTGCGTAGTTCATCCGATGTTTTCATAACTGGTTTTTGCTGCCTGTATCAGGTGTGAAACTCAAGATTAACGGCGCAAGGCTAACGGTGCACGAGGGGCAGAGGCCTCACACCTCAAGCCCTATGCCGTTATCCGTTACCCTTTCTTGCCCGCCTTTTGCTCACCTTTCTGCCCGCTTTGGGCCGCCTCTTCTTCCGGGGTCTCCTTGTTTGTCATACCCAGAGCCCCTTTGGTCTTTTCCATTATCTGCTCAAAAATATCGGGATTTTCCTTCAGAAAGGTTTTCACGTTTTCCCTTCCCTGCCCGATTCTTTCCTTCTCGAAGGAATACCAAGCGCCGCTCTTTTCCACTACGTCCATCTGCACGGCCATATCCAGCAAATCACCCTCGGTGGAGATCCCTTCCCCATACATGATGTCGAATTGCGCCTCCTTGAAAGGCGGAGCCACCTTGTTTTTCACGATACGAACCCGGGTTCGATTTCCCGTAACCTCCTGGCCGTCCTTTATGGCGCCGGTTCGCCGTATATCGAGCCGAACGGACGAATAAAACTTCAGTGCGTTTCCACCCGGCGTCGTTTCCGGATTACCAAACATGACGCCGATCTTCATCCGGATTTGATTGATAAATACCAGCGTGGTTTTAGATCGACTGATACTCGCTGTCAGCTTGCGGAGCGCCTGGGACATGAGACGGGCCTGTAATCCCACGTGGGTGTCGCCCATTTCCCCTTCAATCTCCGCCCTCGGTACCAAAGCCGCCACAGAGTCGATGACCACCAGGTCCAGGGCACCACTTCGGACAAGCACTTCGGCAATCTCCAGGGCCTGCTCTCCCGTATCCGGTTGGGAGACCAACAAATCGTCACAATTCACCCCCAGCTTCCTGGCATAGACAGTGTCCAACGCATGTTCGGCGTCCACAAACGCCGCGATTCCCTCCCGCTTTTGAGCCTCCGCAACCAGATGCAGGGCCAAGGTGGTTTTCCCGGAAGACTCCGGGCCGAACAATTCCACCACCCGCCCCCTGGGGACGCCCCCGACACCCAACGCATGGTCCAGGGCCAGAGATCCGGTGGGAATAGCGGGGACATCCGCAACCACCTGACTGCCGAGCTTCATGATGGACCCCTTACCAAACTGACGTTCTATTTGCGTAATGGCCAGTTCAACCGCCTTTTCTTTATCTGCCGATGCCGACTGCATAGATCCCCCCTATCACTTATACTACGGCCGATTGCGTCAACCGGTCAATTCGGCCTCCACTAGTTTTGTATAGATGG
>CAZHHS010000090.1:0-7482 GCA_964532395.1 uncultured Desulfobacterales bacterium
TTACAAAAACGCTCAAAGTCGCTCCTCTGGAAGTTCTCCGACAGCCTCCTAGCGGGCTTCATCCTTGTGTGGGGAACGATGACCCCGGTGCCCCCGATCTGTCGACATGTCCGGCGATATGTCAGCGGACAAGGTGTTTTTCATCCGCTCTTCCATATCATCGCCTTCGACAAAGCCGATCACCCGCAGGTTTCTCAGTTCTTTTCCCCCCTGGTTCAAAAAGACGACGGTGGGAAGGCCGGTTACCCCGAACCGTTCCATGATGTTTCTCAAGGCCGGAGAGGGTGCGGTGCAGTCCACCCGGACCATGCTGAACCTCTCAGCCAGCGCAGCCACATCCTCGTCGGTGAAGGTTTTGTTGTCGAGCTCTCTACAAGCGGCGCACCAATCGGCATAGAAATCAATCAACAAGGGCGTGTCTTTTCCCTTGAGTTCTTTGATAACGCCCGTATCATAGTCTATCCAGTCGATCCGGTGTTCCTGATAATGTAGGGCGCCGTTGACTAAGCCGATGCCCAAAACGATGATTCCGCACCCCGCCACTGAGCGGAAAATCTTAAAGCCTTTTGTATACCCCGGATTGTGGTCTAAAAAACCAAGCAACAGGCCTCCGAAAATGCCCAGCACACCGAAGTAAAAGCCGGTTTGATCCGGGAGCTGTTTGGCTTGGGGGATGAGAAAATAGAAGGCCACCCCGATGAGAAGTATTCCGAAGAACTTCCGTATCCAGACCATCCACATGCCGGCTTGCGGCAGCTTGTTCATCATCCCGGAAAAGACGGCGAGAAAAAGGTAGGGTAGTCCCAGGCCCATTCCCATGGTAAAGAAGAGCAATGTGCCTTTCACCACCAGGCCGAGCTTGGCAATGATGCCGACCAACCCCATGACGATGCCCGCCGCGCACGGCGCGATCACGACTCCCGCCGTCAATCCCATGACCAGAGAACCCATAGCGCCGTGTCTGGCCTTGCCCGCCCGGGTCATGATGAACGAGGGTACGGTGATCTCAAAGGCGCCGAACATGCTCGCCGCCATGGATAAGATTATGACGGCAATAGCGATGACGAACCAGGGATTTTGAAAGAGAAATCCCCACTGGCGGCCCGCAAGGCCGGAAAGCAAGCCGAGCAGGGAGAAGACAACGGCAATTCCCAGCACATAATAGATGGCAAGAATTAAGGTTTCCGTCTTTTTCCTTGAATCACGCGTTCCGAAAAACCCCACCGTTAAGGGGATAACCGGATATACACAGGGGGTTAGATTGAGGGCCAGGCCGAAGATAAAGAAGGCCGCCAAGGAATATAAGAATCCTTTTTCAATCACCTGACGGGCCCGCAACTCATCCCGGCTGAGGGGATAGGCTTGCTCCTCGAAAACACGCTGGTTGATCAGTTCCGCAGGCTGGTGTTTATCGACAACGGTGAGTGATATGCTGAAGTCTTGTGATTCCGGGGCAAAACAACTTTCATCATCACAGGCCTGGTAAGAGATGGTGCCCGATAATGTGAGGTCTCCCAGGGGCATATCCGCATCCGTCCGGGCTCCCGCGATGAAGGAGGTGGTGCCCTCATAAACGGGCATGTGCGTTTCGGAAAAGGAAAAGCTTTTGTGTATCGGGGTGGGATAACTTACCGGACCGAAGGTGACTCCCTTCACTTTATGAAAAGTGACGATGGTGGGAACCAGAAAGCTGTCCTCCGGCCGGTGGCTGTTAATGTGAAGACCGTTTTTGATTCGAGCCCTTACCGCTACGCGAAATGCACCGCCCGGGTGTACCGAAGCATTGGAGCACATGGCCTCTACGCGGACGATTTCCCTGTGCGTCTGGGTCGTTTCCGCCCATGGATGTCCCGGGTATGAAAAAGTAATAAGTCCGATCCATAGGAGGACGGTCGGTATCCAAGCGCTTTTCATATAATTACACAGGTTGAAGTGCATCTAGGACGACCTGTAAGATTTCCTCATGCACGTCGTTTGGGGGTTTTGACGCATCCACGACCCGGAAGCGTTCAGGTTCCATTTCAGCCACTGTCAAATAGCCCTGTCGAACCCGTTCATGGAACGCCGGGTCTTCCATCTCAAAACGGTCTTCCTTCGGGCCTCGGGATTCTTCCCCGGCGATCCGTTTCCATGCCCGTTCAAGTCCCGTTTCCACCGGAAGGTCCAGAAGAAGCGTCAGGTTGGGACGATGCTCTCGAAGTACCTGCCGATGAAGAACGTCGATGAACTCAAGATCGAATCCCCTGGCATAGCCCTGATAGACCACGGTCGCATCAAAAAAGCGATCCGAGATAACCACCTTGCCCTGGTGCAAGGCCGGCTCGATTACTTCGCTAACATGTTGCGCCCGGTCGGCTTCGTAGAGCAGGAGTTCCGCCAGGGGTACCAAGGCGTTGTTTTTTGAATCCAGAAGAATGTTTCGAATCTGTGTTCCAATCGGCGTCGCCCCCGGTTCCCTGGTGTAGACACACAGGTGCCCTTTTTGTTCCAGGGTTCGGATCAGGTATTTTATCTGCGTGCTCTTCCCCGAACCCTCTATGCCTTCCAGAGTAATGAACATGCCCATCAGCTACTGTGCCTCAGACTCAGTGGGGACGGATCGTTCTTCCCCCCGATAAAAAAAACGTTCCAAGATCTTGTGATAGGGCGTCCATGTTGCTCCGGGGTCTTGGTTGTCCATGAAGTCGCGTATGCCGGTAACCTTGGCATCCAGGTCGTCCACATAGTAGAGAATAATCGCCTCCAAGGTCTTGGGCGGTTCCGGCGATCCCAGTTCACGGGAACCGTGGTGGCTCAAGATCATGTGCTTCAACAACAGGGCGAGATCTTCGGGAAAGCCCGGCAGTCCGGCGAGTCTTTCTTTGACCAGTTCCACTCCGATGGCGATGTGTCCCAGGAGGCGCCCCTGGTCGGAGTAGTCGATGTAGGTTTCATAGGAGAACTCGTGAATCTTACCGATGTCGTGGAGTATCCCGCCGGTGATGAGCAAATCCTTGTTTATGCCTTTGTAATGATTGCTGATACCCTCCAACAGGCGAACGACGGACAGGGTATGCTCCAGCAGACCTCCCAGATAGGCATGGTGCATATTCTTGGCGGCCGGGGCGGTCCTGAACCGCTCCATAAAGGATTCGTCACTGAAAAAGGCTTCAAGCAGGCCGGCCAGATCTTTGTCGTGAATACCGTTAATCGCCTGAACCAAACGGTTCATCATCCGGGATGTATCATGCGGCGTGGAGGGGAGAAAGTCTCTGGCATCCACGAGTCTCAAATCCGCCTTTTCGATTTTATGTATAACCAGTTGTAAGGCTTCCCGGTATTGTTGGACCTTGCCCCGGACCTTCACATAGTCACCTTCCGAAAAGGTTTCATTCATTTGCGAGACGTTATCCCACAACACCGCTCTTATACTGCCGGTGCGGTCTACCAGCATCATAGTCAGATAGGCGTCGCCGTCCTTCTTGTGGGCCAGTTGTTTTTTCCTGGCCACGAAAATGTCTTCCACGGCTTGGCCGGTTTTATAGAGATTGATGAACGTGGCTTTCACCATATACCTCCCGGGTTCGTTGTTGATTCCGCATTGAGTTATGCACCTAGAACCGTTCGATCAGTTTATCGATGAGGTACGTACTTTCCCGCAGGGCCTGTTCGCTGAAGGATGCAAACCAGTCGGCCACTTTTTTGAATTCTGTGCAAAAGCGTGCCTTGTCGCTGCTTTCAAGCATGGCCAGATTCTGATTCAGGGACTCAACGTATTCCCGGAGCAGTTGTCGCCGTTCCGGTGACGAGAATATAATTTCGGCATAGAGTGCCGGATCCTGGGCGAAAAGCCTGCCCACCATCACCAGTTCCAGGCGGTATATGGGACTCGAAAACTCCAGGGTCCGGTGGAGGTCGATTCCTTTCTTGTGGAGGAACTGGCCGAACGTGAAAGTGGCAAAATGACGCAGGGCCTGGACCATATCCATCATGTTGTCATGTTCTTCGGCGTCGGAACGGATGGTAATACTTCCCCAGGCACTGAACTGATCGACTACCCACTGGCAGGCGGTTTCGTTTCTGCCCGGAGTGACGACGACGATCTGCTTGTCCATCGTTGACGGTGTCGGGCCGAACAGGGGGTGCAAGCCGACCACAGGACCTTCGTGGGCCTTGAGCATGGCCTCCATGGGGGGGCCTTTAATGCTGGTAATGTCCGCCAGCACACACGCTGCCGGCAGGTGAGGACCCAGCCCGGAAATCACCTCGGCCGTTACCTCGATGGGAACGCTCACCAGGGCAAGATTAATTCCGGCGCACAGCTCGCCAACCCGGTTCCAGTCCTCCCGGTTCAAGGTACGGACCGTATAGCCGGCGGCTTCAAACCAGTGCCGGAAGTACCGACCCATTTCTCCCCGGCCGCCGACGATGAGGACCGTCGTGGCGGGCCGCACCCCCTTTTGGGCCATGTGAGCGGTCTGTCTGACCCGGGACTGTCGCAAAATGAGGCGATACAGGTCTTCTATGTAGGCCGGCTCCAGGCCCACTTCTTGAGCCTGACGTCGCCTGTTTGAGATGAGATCTTCTTCCCGGGCCGGATGGTAGACCGGAATTCCGTGTGCCCGTTTGAGGGAAACGATTCGTGCAACCGCTTGTTGGCGATTGGCCAAGAGGGAGACCAGCGCTTCATCGATGTCGTCGATTTCTTTACGAAGTGCTTCAATGTCCCTCAAGGGCTTCTGGTCTTCTTTTACCGGTTTCATGACGTAGCAGGATTGATAGCATTTTTGTCGGGTATTTGGCAAGCAGGGTTGTTACTTGCCGAGGCTTTTCATGACCGTATCGTGGAGGTGGGGGCGGAAAGTCTTGATTCGGTTGTTATTTCGGTCGGGATGGAGCCGGTTGGTGAGCAGGACTACGATGATCCGTCTGTCCAGGTCCGTCCAGAAGGACGTGCCGGTAAACCCGAGGTGCCCCACACTTCGATCCGAAAAGTAGGTGCCACTGCTTGAGTCGGGTCGGGAGGGCGTATCAAATCCGAGAGCCCAGGACGCTGTCGGGATTGGGCGATTGAAAAATGTTTTGACCGTGTCCGGGTGAAACAGGTCTGTGTCACGCAGGCCATGATAGGCGTCGAGTAGTTGGCGCAAGAGTTCATAAACCGATTGCGCTGTCCCGAATAGTCCCGCATGGCCCGCCACACCACCCATTATGTAGGCGTTGTCATCATGCACCTCGCCTTCCAGAACCTTTCCCCGCCACGGACAGTCTTCCGTGGCTGCATAGGATGCTTCCTTGCGGCATGGCAGCGGGTTAAAGAAAAGGCCGTCCATGCCGAGAGGCCCATATACCGCCCGGGACGTAAAGTCGTCGAGACGGCGGCCCGTTGTCGCTTCGATGACCCATTGCAAAATCATGAATCCCAGGTCGCTGTAAAGACAAGCGGTGCCGGGCGGATGGACGAGCGGTTCCCGAAGCAGATATTCGTGAAGGGTGGGCTTTACCTGACGGGGATCGAGGTTCCTGAGTGTTTCATAATAGGGGTGATAAGCGGGAAGTCCGGAGGTGTGTGAAAGGAGCTGGCGTACGGTGATGTCTCTTTTCTCCGTTTGCAAAAATTCCGCAATGAGATCGCCCAGTGGTTGATCCAGTCGGATTTTGCCTGCTTCGACGAGGATCATAATGGATAAGGTCGTGGCGAGCGGCTTGGTAAGGGAGGCCAGATCGAAGACCGTATCTTCGGTCATGGCTTTTCGGGTCGGCCGCAGGCGGGCATGCCCGAAGGCCTCCGAAAAGACGGTGTCGCCTTCTACCGCCACCCGGAGAACTGCGCCGGGAAACACCTTTTCGGCCACACCTTCCTGCATGCAACGGCGAACACGGTTCACGACCCGATAGCCTCCGAAACGGCGCTTTCTCTAAAGCGAAGGCTGCGTTCATCCGTGTCGAGCGTTCCCTCCGGCCCGATCGGAAGGGCGACATTTTCCGGCCCATGGCCGAAATCGAATCCGCCGAGAATGGGAAGGTCTTTGTGGGAAAATGCGTTGGTGACCACGTCATATACCTTGTCCGGGGGGCCGCAATCTTCAAAAGTGCCCAGGAGGATACCCGATACGGTGTCCAGCCGGCCGGCCAGGGTGAGTTGGGACAACATACGGTCGATTCGGTAAGGCGGTTCTCCCCGGTCTTCCAAAAAGAGCAGTGCCCCATCCAAGGACGGTTCATACGGGGTTGCCATCAGGTGCGTCAGCGTGGTCAGATTACCGCCGAGAACCGGGCCGGAGGCTTGTCCGGCCTGTAAAACCCGGGGGCGGGAAGGGCGTACCACCGCCGGGTCGGCGGCTGAAACGGCTGATTTCAAGGCTTCCAGTGTGGCTTGAGACCCCTTTTTGAGAGTCGTGACCAGGGGGCCGTGCAATGATGCCATTTGGCAACACTGATACATGGCCAACGATAGGGCGGTAATGTCACTGAAACCCACCAGGATTTTGGGATTCTTCCGGATGGTTTCAAAATCCAGCAGGGGGAGGATCTTCATGGAGCCGAAACCGCCCCGAGCGCAAAAGACCGCCCGGATCGACGGATCCTCAAAAAGATCCATGAGCAATTGAGCCCGTTCCGGATCCGAACCGGCCAAGTAGCCCTCCCGTTTAAAGACCTCCTCCGACACGCGCACACGAAATCCCATGGATTCGAGGATCTGTACCCCCTGGTGAAAGCTTTCCTCGTCGAAGGGCGACGACGGGGCGGCGATCCCGATCGTGTCACCCCGGCGAAGGGCGACGGGTTTGATAAGAGATTTGTCCATAAACAAAGACTATCATGTTGTCTTCCTCGATGTAAAGATTTGGGGTTAAATGGGGATGTTGAGGCATCGGCAATCGATGTTGACACCCGATGATTAAAGTGTTAGAAACATTTTAAATAGAGTATGAGTCGGGGCGTAGCGCAGTCTGGAAGCGCACCTGAATGGGGTTCAGGGGGTCGGAGGTTCAAATCCTCTCGCCCCGACCAAAGATTGCACCAAACGAAGGGCCGAGCGAGAATGCCGGCCCTTTTTTTATCCCAAGCGTTCTGTATTGTCCAGGAAACTGAAAGGGCAAGTGTAGGTCCATCGTCTTTATGACTCAAAAAAGGAAGCAGTCATTTACGACTATTTGGATGTGAACATCCCCGTTGCAGTAAGGATGTATGAGAGAAGAGCGGGCGGCTACAAGGCCATTGGATATGAGATTGGTGAATAAGGATAAGATCACCGGACCGCTTTTTCTCGCGGAATCATATGCGATGTCTTCGACCGAACTGCGTGAACTGATAACCGTGATAGAAGAAAACAAAGATGCCATTGAGAGGTACTGGTATGAACACTTTAATATCTGAACCGTTGGCCCAGAAGCTTAGTTTTGAGTCGGATACGATGTGGGTAGAACTAGCCGATGGGCGTAAAATGGGGATACCTTTAGCGTATTTCCCCCGTCTTTTGAGAGCAACCGAGGCTCAGCG
>CAZHHS010000091.1:0-7345 GCA_964532395.1 uncultured Desulfobacterales bacterium
AATTGGGGTTTTTATTTTTTTGCGGGGATTGTGGGGATTTTCATCTTCGGATTATTTATCGCGTTATCGGGTTGCTCGGAATGGAAGGGTTATACTTCAAGGCTAGATACTGTTTCTAGCGAGACGATCGACTCTATCCTTGTACTGCCATTCCAGACTGCTACGGGAACAGGAAAACGGGAAGGAAGTAAAACGGTTCGTTGTTTTGAATGTGAATACTTTGTGCAAACGGGTTCTATAGAAGACAATGCGAGCCAATTCATGAACGATGCTGTGGTTTCCTTTTTGCGAAATCATTCACTTATTAAAGTGATCCCTTTGTGGAAAGCGGCGGGTGTTTCTTCCCGGATGCTTTCACAGGATTTACGTGGGGCGGACAAACGTCTTTTGGCCCAATTGGGGAAAGACTTGGGAGCTGACGCCGTCTTCAGCGGCACCATTTATCGCTTCCGGGACCGTGTGGGAACGGCCGTGTCAGTAACGAGTCCGGCCTCGGTCGCTTTCGCCGTGGAACTTGTAAGAGTGTCTGACGGAAAAACAATATGGAGTAGGCCTTACGATCAAACCCAAAGAAGTCTAGACGAGAACCTATTCGACCTGGGCTTCTTTTTAAAAAGTAAAGGCCGTTGGCTCACGGCGGAGGAGCTGGCTTCTCTTGGCTTGAAAGAGACCTTGAGTAGCTTCCCGCTCAAAAAGTCTAGATGATTAAGTCTAATACCCCCGACTAGGGGTCCGTTAACCCCCCCTCACCCTAGCCCTCTCCCGCCAAGGGGAGAGGGAACCGAGGCACTTTTACAGTGTTTGAGGTAGGCCTTCCCAACAAGTAACGCCGTATCTAAAAAAAAATCGTTGGCACTTGCCATATCATATTAAAGCGCTATAGTATATTGAGGCTGGGAATCCCTGTCGTGGCGGGACCAGATTGTGATATTGAAAGGAATTAAAAATGGGACTCAATGTAGTTATAGTCGGTGCCGTTGCCCTCGGCCCGAAGGTTGCTTGTCGTGTTAAGCGGCTGATGCCATCGGCCGAGATTACGATGGTAGAGAAAGAAGGACATTTCTCCTATGGCGGCTGTGGGATCCCCTACTATGTCAGTGGTGATGTACAAAACATCGAAGGACTTCGCTCAACGAGTTCGAACGCGGTGCGCGATGCCGAATTTTTTAAAGACGCCAAGGGCGTTAAAATACATGCCAGAACCGAAGGGGTCGGTATTGATCGCAAAAGCAAAGAACTTACCATTCGTGATTTAAATAGCGGTAATATCACTCACCTTCCATATGACAAACTGGTATTGGCCACTGGGGCCATTCCGGTTGTGCCCCCTATTCCAGGTGCAAAATTGCCCGGCGTGAATGTCGTATGTAATCTGGACAACGCAGTTGCCATCAAGGATAAAGTTGCCAAAGGCGGTGCGGAAAAAGCCGTTGTCATTGGTGGTGGCGCCATCGGAATTGAAATGGCCGAAGCCCTGGCTGACATGTGGGAGGTGGAAACAACCCTGGTGGAAATGGTGGACCAACTGTTGCCTCAGGCCATCGGTTCCGACATGAGCGTGCTCATTCAAAATCACATTACGGCTAAAGGGGTGAGGGTTAGGCTTTCTGATGTGGTCACAAAAATTGTAGGAGATGAACAAAAAGGGGTTACGGCAGTTGAAACCAGAACAACAAAGATCCCCTGCGACATGGTGATATTGGCGGTCGGGGTCCGTCCCAATGGTAAACTTGCTGCCGACGCCGGCCTGGCCACGGGATTGTCCGGCGGCATCATTGTTGATAAATGTTTGCGGACCAGCGATCCGGACATTTACGCCGGCGGAGATTGTATTGAAATGCCCCATCTGGTCAGCGGTGCCCATGTGCCGATGCCGTTGGGTTCGCTGGCCAATCGGCAGGGACGCGTTATCGGGACCAATATCGCGGGGGGGCATGCCCAATTTGAAGGAACGATCGGCTCGTTTTGCATCAAAGTCTTCGACATGACCCTTGCCAGAGCGGGGTTGACGGCGCAACAAGCCCAAGCCACCGGTTTTGATGCGGTTTACTCGATGGTGGCCCAATCGGATCGTGCTCACTTTTATCCAACTCAAGCGATCATGTATATGAAATTGATCGCCGACCGCAACAGTCGGAGGGTCCTGGGCGTTGAGGCGGTAGGTCCCAATGGTGACGCTGTTAAAGGGCGGGTGGATGCCGTGGCCGCTCTGTTGCCTTACGGGATAGATGTTTCAACCATTTGCAACCTCGAGGTAGCATACGCTCCGCCTTTGGCATCCGCTATGGATATCGTAAATAATGCAGCCAATGTCTTGGATAATATTCTCATGGGGCTGAATGAGCCCTTTGATACGATGACATTGATTCCAAATTTTGAAAAAGACATAACAATGGTGCTCGATGTGCGTGGTAATGCCGAATCCAGGCGGTTATGTGAAAAATATAAAGGCCGGTGGATGAATATCCCCCAATCTGAACTCAGAGATAGAATTGCAGAAGTTCCCAAAGACAAAGAAATCTGTCTTATTTGTGATACCGGCCCTCGATCTTATGAGGCCCAGCTTATTTTGAAGGCCCACGGGATTCAAAACACGAAGAATCTGCAGGGCGGATACGCTGTGCTCAGTAAGAGCAAGCCGGATTTTTAGAGCGAAAAGTCTGTTAGCTATCCATGTTTTTAAGACGGTGACGAAAAATGACCCTCAATTAGGTGTGAGCGATAGGGAAGCGTCCCCAAAGACGCACAAACGTTATGTGCGAAAAGGGGCCTTATCGGGTTCGTGATTGGCGAGGACTTTGTTGGGCTTTAGACCTGGGGTCCGATCGAAATGGCGAAGGACCATAGGGGACGCTCGTGATATGTTGACAGGATTGCTTTCTGAAATACAAATTCAGGCCTTCTTGTCAACATTTTACCAACGTCCCCTAAATGTTCCCGGGCCCTTAATGCGGTCATGGGGGATGACCTTTAAAAGGTCGTCTCCAATTACCGGAGGTTATCCTATGAACATCGACCCGGCCCAGGACAAGGCCCCTGCTGCGAGACCATAGACAACGGCGATGGGCAGATTTTTTCTTACCACCAGCCCTTCCTTTCCCACCATCCCTACGGTCGTCAATACGGCAACCACGTTGTGAATGCAGATCATGTTGCCTGCGGCACCTCCGACCGCCTGCAAGGCGAGCACTACATGTTCGGAAAGACCGACTTCCCGTGCGGTGCTCAACTGGAAAGCCCCGAACATGATGTCGGACACGGTATTGCTCCCAGAAATGAAAGAGCCGAGGACGCCGACCAGGGGGGCCGCCAAGTACCAAAAACGGCCCGCGATTTGTGCTGCCGCATCGGCCATGACAATCAACATGGAATCAATTTTTGCCGGCTCCCCGGAATTCATCATAATATAGACCATGCCCAGCGTGAAAACCAGGGCCACAGCAGCCGGACCGACCATCGCAAAAGTCTCCTTTATGGATGCGGCGACGTCCTTTTTGGAGACAGGGTGAAGAAGCGGAATAACTGCGGCAATGAATAGGAAGGGCACAATGCCGGGATTGTATAACGGGGCGATGCTTCTGCTCATGGTCGTACCCAGGATATTCTCCCATCCTATCTTCCAGGACAGCAGCATAGACTTGACGTGGAAAATCTCTATCCTTCCCAAAAGCAAAACCGCACCAATGAGCACGTAGGGCAGCCAGGCTTTCCAAGCACTCAGATCGTGCTCTCGACCGACTTTTCCGACACCGGCACCGATTGTTCCTTGCCACTGGCTTGGCCATGTGTCTCGGGGAGGAAAGTCCCACGGTTGGTCAGGGCAAAGAAAGCCTTTTGAGACGGTGTACAAGAAAATGGGCAACGCGATAAGAGAACCGAGCAGGGCGGGTAGTTCAGGGCCGACCCATATGGCCACTGTCATCTGAGGGACGGTGAAGACCAGGCCGGCAAACAAGGCAAGCGGCCAAACCTCCCACGCTTTTTTGAGAGATCCCGTGGTCATTCGACTCATGAGTCCGATGACAACCAGAGGAATAAACGTACCTACCAAACAATGGAGGACGGAAGCATATCCCCCGACGCGTTGGAGGAAGTCGTCGAAATCCATCCCTGCCTCGAGGGTGACCAACTCTTTAACCGGTTCAAACCCTCCCCAAATCGGGACCCCGACAGCACCAAACGTCACGGCTGCGCTGTCTGCTACCAAGGCTGTTACCACTGCAACCAATGGTGGGAATCCCAAACCGACCAGCAAGGGGGCGGCAACGGCGGCGGGCGTGCCGAACCCGGCTGCTCCCTCCAGGAACGAGCCCATCAGCCAGGTAATAATCAGCAGCTGGACTCTTCTATCTTCCGACACACCGGCCATGGAACGGGAGATACCGTCTATGCCCCCGCTTCGCTTCATTAGCCTGAGAATCAAGAGGGCCCCAAACACAATCAATAGAATGTCTATTGCATTGATAAAACCCGCGATGGTGGCCGCCGCCAACCAGGACAGTGGCATGTCCCATTTCCACATAGCGATGCCGACCGCCGTGAGCCATCCCAAACCCATAGCCCGACTGGCGGGCCACATAAATCCAACCATGAGGACGCCGATGACGACAATCGGCGAGGTGGCCAGCAGTGCGAGGATCCAGTCCATCGTCTATGTATTCCCTTTTGCCTTCATGCCGTGGAAAGTCTGGTATATTGCCGTCGGTCCGTAAATCGACCGGTAAACGCCCTCACACATCTTCTCACATTCTCCGCATCGCACAATAGATAAAACCATGTAGATTTTTCCTCATACAAATTGGAAGTCCTTAAGATATATAACGCTCGTGAAATGTTGTCATGTTTGCCTAATGCGGAAATGGCTCTACGGCAATCGTCGCAATGGGTTAAAGCTAGAGCCTTACTATGTTACTGCGTGTACTACACGAGCGGTTTGACTACTGTTGAAATTACCGGAAAGCCCAACCGATGGAAATCTACCGGGAGGGAGTTGTTTATCGCTCGTGGTGAAAGGATTACAAGGGAAGAGTGGGCTGAATTGACGGGCGAAGGTAGAACAAAAACACGGGTGTCCCCTTTTTTCTCGCAGGAATGATATACGGAAAGTCTTCCTTTAAACGACCCAAAAAGCTTGCTGTAGTTGTGGCTTCCGAAATCTTTGATGTAATGAAAAACAAGGAGCCCTATAACCAGGAACGATATATCAACAGGCTCAATGATCTACCAAAGGAACCGGAATAATTGGACTAGGGGTCAAGTCGTCTCATGGCCCCTTGGTCACTGTACCCATCTCCGTACTTCTGGACAAAACTTCGGTCTCCAGGCTTTCAACTAATGACGCCCTTGTTCGGAATTGTCAGATTTGCATAGGGGCGTTTTGGCTGTGAGCCAATAAGTGACGCCGAGGGCGAGAACCACTGCGCCGGAAGCGTATACATACTGATAGTCGACTTCCTTGAAGTCAAAAACGATCACCTTTCGGGCGATCGCCATGAGAGCGGTGGCCACGACCAACCGGACATGAAGGATGTCATCCCGCAGATAGAGGGTGATGTTAATGAATATCTCGACGGCGATCAAGACGGCGAGAAAGGCTCCGAATATCTGAAGAATGTCGCCCAGCTTCAGGATAAAGATGGGCGGCGTGCTTAGTCGTTCGTACAGGACATAGATAACGTCTCCCACACCGAAAAGGATGACGATCACCATCAGGACCGCCAGTGCCTTGACCCCAAAGCGAATGGTGAGGTGAAGGCGCCGAATCAGTCTGTCTTCCTCGTCCGTTGACAACCCGGAGTATTCTTCCTCGCTCATCATAGCCTCTCAAGTTACGAGATGTTGGTAAACAACCTATCCGGACGGCTTAACCCCTCTTAGCACCTATTTCCGGAGGCGCCGAAACGCTTCTCTCTTCAATACATCGGGTGGAGTGAAATATCAAGGGTAAGGCTTTGGCTTACTCAGTTGGGTGGTTGGGGGTGGTTCACGATAATTTTTTGACATTACAGCGACGTCACCTTAATTCTTCCCCGGACCGGGATTTCTGATTGGAATCGGCAGGGATTCTTTTATCGATTGCGGACAAAGGAAGAACAAAAATATGGGCGTTCCTATTTTTCTCGTAAGAATGATATACGAAAAGTGGTCGTTGATAGGATCCAAAAAGACTTGTCACGTCATTTCCATTAATATATTGGGATGACAGTAGAATCTGAGCTGAGTAGCCCGCCGGAATATGGCCTCGTATCATGGGCCGCAAAGGGCCATTGACATCTTTGCGGGCTGAAGATGTCAGAAAATATTGATAATAGCCGCCGAAAACAGCTATCGGCTGCCAAATCACTATAAGTTATAATTCTATGGATGTCCCAAGATTGGTCTCGGGGTTGGTTCTTATGGAAGCGATCATCTTCATCGGGATTCAAGCCACAGGTAAGTCCACTTTTTACATGAAACGGTTTTTCAAAACACATATACGGATCAACCTGGATATGTTGAAAACCCGGCGTCGGGAGAAGGAATTATTTCTAAAGTGCCTGGAATTGAAGCAGCCGTTGGTCGTTGATAATACGAATGCAACCCGAAAAGATCGACAAAGGTATATTCCGTATGCAAAGGAGTACGGTTTTAAAATTACCGGATATTACTTCCGATCTAAACTTGCAGATGCACTCAACAGGAATGAGAAACGAAAACAAGCCGAAGTTATTCCGGAAGCCGGTATCCGAGCGACCTTCTCGAAGCTTGAACTACCGTCCTTCGATGAGGGGTTTGATCAACTGTTTTATGTATATTTGGACGGAAATAACAATTACGCTGTGGAAGGCTGGAAAGATGGATAAATATGGGATAGAGCCCTCTCCCGCGAGGGGAGAGCGAAAATGAGCCGAAATTCGACGGCTCTGCGATGAAAATGGGGATGTGGCCGGCATGGCCGTCAGGTTCGATTCCTGGAATAGCGCCACAGCACCCAGATATAAATGAGCCCATTCACCGCCACAACAAAGGTCCCCAGAATCATTTGAAGTTCTCTCGTGAGGGCGGCGGGATAAAGCAGGGGGAGGAGATATTGTTCCACGAAACTGAGTTTCTCCGGGGTCATTCCGGCTTGTATCCGAAGCCAGTGTTCAAGCGGAGTCAGAGGACACATCCAGCCGGCAAATTCCACCACGGCGGCCCACGACGCCATAGGAATGTGGATCCATGCCAGGCGTGGCCATTTGAGTATCGTAAGTCCCCCGAATACGGCAACAACGACGAACGCCAAATGAACGACCAGAACAACATCTGCCAAAATCCGATAGGGCATTCGTCTCCTTTGGACGTCTCTATACGTCCCTACGCT
>CAZHHS010000092.1:0-7340 GCA_964532395.1 uncultured Desulfobacterales bacterium
TATGAACAAAAAGACCGCTTAACGACAAAAGGCCGGACTTTTCACCCGACCTTTTAATTTCCCCTGTCTTTATATATCTGGCTTTATATAGTTGGTGCCAAAGGCCGGATTTGAACCGGAACGGGCGTAACCCTCTGCCCCCTCAAAACGTCTTGACCATTCATTTTCAAGTACTGCCGCTCTTCTTCTTTCTCCGGGAAAGTATCTCACCGTATAGGTCATCAACTGTACCGTCTTTGAAGTATTGAGATCTGTCTTTGGCATAATCCCCACGGCCACGTTCATAGCTCATGTGAAACCGTAACGTTTCCGCCAGCCCCATTTCTTTCAATAAAACTCTGAACGCCTTTTTTTGAATCTCCATATCGGTGTGATATTGCGTTACGCTCTTCATAAGCCCTCCGCAAGAACATATTCTATTGGGTTCATAATCTTGATGGCTTGATCCGACGTCGCTTTGTTGGCTTTTTTTAGGAAAGAATCGTCGCAGGTAATAAGAAAGTCCACTTTTCCCTGAATCGCGGCAGCCAGATGCAATGCGTCCATACCATTCAGGCCAGCATTCTCAAAAATCTGTGCCTGTCTTTTTGTTCCTGCGTTGACTCTGACTTTCCTGTCAGCCTTGGCTATCAACTCATCAATCCTTATCTTGACCAAGTAGTACGGATTTTTGATGTTTTCCAGCCCAGTGACCTCAGACAGAATCAGCTTTGATTTCCCCGAGTCAATATCCGACAAAATCTGAAAAAGGGCTTCCGTTTCCAGTTTAATCCTTGCCTGGCCCTGATCGTCGAACGGCCGATTTAACATGCTGTTATTGAGATAGATTCGTTCCACTGTTTGCCTTACCCGCCTCTACTGTCACATCATTTCGGCATAACAGTCCTTTTCAGAAGCACTCTGATCCGGTCTCTATATTTTGTTTTTATAACATGTAACCCGTCAAAAAGTCTAACACTTTGCCCCCACCCAAATCCACCGCTTGCCAAGTTTACCGGAGATGCGCGGCGGTGGGCATGCCGACGTACACGTGTACTTCAAGTGCCCACCAACAAAGCAGATCCGGTGAAATCGGCAAGCCCACAGGGCCAAAAAAATTGAAGGCAAGCCCCCGGAAGCAGGAAGCATCACAGGGTGAACGATTGTGCTGACCCATCTTCCAGCAACTGCCTGATTTTTTTCGTTATAACATCTTTCAGTTTTTTGGGCAGTGGATTTGGGCCCCAGATACTGGGCCATTACACCATCCCGACCCGGACCGTGACCCAGGTCGGCCTCACCCTTAACGCCTTGTCGTAGTGAAGCGGAAATCCCGCCACCAAGGTGTCTGCAGCATCCTCGACTTTTACAACATTAGGGAAAAGACAGATTTGATAGGCACCAAAAAATCAAGGGCTGGCATGAAATCGCCAACCCTTTGAATTTGTATTCTATTTTCGTGGTGCCGAAGGCCGGATTTGAACCGGCACGGGCGTAACCCACTGCCCCCTCAAGACAGCGTGTCTACCAAATTCCACCACTTCGGCAATATATTATCCGGGCTCTACCCGGCTTCTCCGGCTTCATTGCCACCACCTGCGGGCCGCCTGTCGGACGTCGCCCCTTTTTCCGCGGGTGCCGGAGACCCCGTCATGTCCGCACCCTGCGCAGATGCATCCGGTCCGGCGGTGCCAGTCACACCTTCGCCCTTCGACTCTACCGCACCGGCGTCTTTCATCTGTCCTGGGGCCTGTTCGCCACCCTCCTCAGCAGCAGGTGCCGGCGTAGACGCGGGCATAACGGAACTGGTCGTTCGTTGGCCGGAAAAATAGGCTAAACTCAAAGAGGTGAGCATAAAGATAACGGCGGCAGCGGTGGTCATCTTGGTCAAAAAAGTCGACGCGCCCGAGCTTCCGAACAGCGTCTGGCTGCTTCCGCCACCAAAGACAGCCCCCATGTCGGCCCCCTTACCCGTTTGCAGCAAGACGATAAGTATCAGGGCGACACATACGATAATGTGGATTGCAATAATAAACGTCGACATTCGTTCCCCGTTTCCGTTCCTAACTTCCCGAGGCACTCGAACAGGGACCAACGATCCCTGCGAAGGTCTCCGGGTCCAGACTCGCGCCGCCGACCAGGGCCCCGTCTATATCTTCCATGGAAATCAGGCCTTCGATATTGTTTGGCTTAACGCTGCCACCATACAATATACGCAGGTCCTTTGCAACGGAATTTCCAACCAGCTTACCCAACTCCGTGCGAACAAACGCATGCACTTCCTGGGCCTGCTCCTTTGTGGCTGTTTTGCCCGTACCGATGGCCCATATGGGTTCGTAGGCCACAATGATTCGTCCCAAGGCCGAGACGTCGATACCTTCAAGCCCCTCACCCAATTGGGACTCAATGACCGAGAAGGTCTTGTCTCCGTCTCTTTCCGCCTCAGATTCCCCGACACAAACGATGGGGGTCAATGTCCCTGCCAAGGCCGCCTTGACCTTCCGGTTTACGGTATCGTTTGTCTCCCCGAAAAACTGCCGTCTCTCCGAATGCCCCACGATCACATGATCGCACCCTGAAGCTTCCAGCATGGGCACCGAGACCTCACCGGTATAGGCCCCTTCCGGTTCCCAAAAAACATCCTGCCCGCCCACGTGTATGGTCGCATCCCAAAAAACCTCGGCAACGACGGTTAACGCCGTAAACGGCGGGGCCACCATGACATCAACATCCTTTATGAAATGAAACACCAGCGGCTTAAGTTGTTCGGCAAACTCCCTGGCCTCGGCCGGCGTTTTAAACATTTTCCAATTGCCTGCAATCAATGGTCTGCGCGTCGCCATAACCTGCCTCCTTACCACTCTACCCCTTTACCTAGTCCTGGGTGGCGTTTGACATCTCCTCCACACACCTTTGCCGCCGCATCCGACATTTCATCCATTAGAGGGATCGTCCGATCAGGGCCGCCAGGTCGACCATCCGGGTGGCATACCCGGCCTCGTTGTCATACCATGAAAGCACCTTCACCAGGTCGCCGACGACATACGTCGTCGGGCCGTCGACTATGGAAGAATAGGCGGACCCATTAAAATCCGTCGACACCAGCGGCAATTCACTATACGACAAGATCCCCTTCAAGGACCCTTGAGCGGCGTTCCGCAATGCATCGTTCACCTGGTCCACCGTGACATCAGCCTTGCTCAAACGGGCAACCAAATCGACCAGTGACACATTGGGTGTCGGCACTCGGATCGCCAAGCCGTTCAGTTTTCCTTTGAGTTCGGGCAGGACGAGCGCAACCGCTTTTGCCGCTCCCGTAGTTGTGGGAATCATCGAGAGCGCCGCCGCCCTGGCACGCCGGAGGTCTTTATGCGGAAAATCGAGGATGCGTTGATCCCCCGTGTAGGAATGGATAGTCGTCATGAGCCCGCTTTCTATCCCAAAGTTTTCGGACAAGACTTTGGCCACCGGGGCTAAACAATTGGTTGTACACGATGCATTCGATATGATGTTGTGACTTTTAGAATCATACAAAGCGTCATTGACCCCCATTACGATGGTGACGTCCGGGTCGCTGGATGGCGCCGAGATGATTACCTTGCGAGCACCGGAGTCGAGGTGTTTGCCGGCCCCTTCCCGTGTACGAAACAGCCCGGTACACTCCATCACGACATCCACATTCAGATCGTCCCAGGGAATCTTGGCCGGATCCTTCACGGCCGTATAGGAGACGGACCGTCCTTCAACCTCAAGACCGTCATCCTTGGCCCTAACCTCCCCGTTCAGGATTCCGTGTACAGAATCATATTTCAACAAATGAGCCATGGTTGCCGAATCAGTCAGGTCATTGACAGCAACGACCTCAACCGCATCGTTCCGCATGGCTGCCCGAAATGCCAGCCGCCCAATACGTCCAAATCCATTAATCCCTACGCGAACGCTCATGTGCCCCCCTTTTCATCTCCATTGGCTATCCTTACTGCAAACATCCGTCTCTATGGCCCAAAAATGCCGCTCTGTTTTCGATCAATCGGACTTGGAGTTGCGCTTATTGCCCTTCAGTAAATCACTGGCCAGGGAAATGCTGTCTTTCCCGTAGGCTTGTACACTCTGGGCCAACTCGTCCAACGCCTTTTCCTTCCGCATCTTTTCCGCCCGAATCAAGATCGGTAGGTTTACCCCGGTCAATACGTCGACTCTGGCTTCTTCAAGAAATGAAAGGCTGAGGTTCGACGGTGTCCCCCCGAACATGTCGGTAAGGATAATGACCCCGTCTCCCTGCTCAACCTTTTTCAACCCGGCACTTATCTTCTTTCTCAACTGTTCGGCGTTTTGCCTCAGGTCCACGGAAACGGCCGTCGTGGCCTCCAGTGACCCGTCTAAAACGCATTCGGCTGTTTGAATCAAGCTTTCTCCCAGGTCACCGTGTGTTACAATAACAATCCCGATCATAGGCCTGTCTCTTATAGTGTTGTCTTATGAGGCACGGACACCTCATCCCCGATCCCAATCCGCCCCCCTATTCCTGAATGCCACAAGGGCACACAAGATTGCAAAAGTCGGCCGGCGATGGACGGAGTTCCGTTGCCTATGTCCACCTCTGGCACCATTACACATAAAGGTTGCGGGGAAACGGGCCGTTTATAAATGAAAACTACCCTAACTCAATATCGCGATGTGTCAAGTGTACGTTTTCCAATCTTTTCCCCAGATAGTCAAAAACCTCTAGGGCGATGGTAACCGAACGGTGCCTGCCTCCCGTACACCCGATACCCAGCGTCAGATAAGATTTTCCTTCTTTTTGATAGAGGGGGATCAAGAAGTCGAGCAAACTCAAAAACCGCTCCAGGAACCCCCGTGTCTGCTCCCATTTCTTTACGTAGTCCTGAACTTGTAATGCCGTACCATCCAGTTCCCGCAACCCGGACACAAAATGCGGGTTGGGCAAAAAACGTACATCGATGACCAAGTCGGCCTCTAACGGAATACCGTATTTGAAGCCAAAGGAAATCACGTTGGTTTCGAAACTTCCCCCGTGGGTCTCCTTCAGTGCATATTGAGATACCACCACCTTTAATTCATGGACATTGTATCGGGAGGTATCGATCACCCGATCGGAGACCTTTCTCAGATCTTCGAGCTGGCGCCGTTCCGCCCGAATCCCTGCCAGCAGTCCCCGCCCACCGTCCAGCGGATGGTGCCGTCTGGTTTGACTATACCGGCGGATCAGCTCTTGTTCCGAGGCCTCCAAAAATATGATCTCGAAGCGGTATCCTTGCCCCCTTAGTTCCTCCAGTACGGTGGAAAAAGACGACAAAAAATCTTCCTCTCGCAAATCCATGACCAACGCCAGCCGGGACGTATCTATGGCCCGACGGGCGCGAATCTCGAGAAAGCTGGGCAATAAGACCACGGGGAGGTTGTCGACGCAAAAAAAGCCCGCATCTTCCAATGCCTTAATGGCGGTACTCTTTCCTGAACCGGACAGGCCCGTGACAATGACAATCTTGTATTTTTTCAAGATTAAAGCGTCACACTCTCAGTTGATTACTGACGATCACAGATCAGGCAATACAAGGGAGTTCTCCGACAGGCTCCTAGAAATCCCTGTCTTCTTGTTCAAATATCGCGTATAGGTCGTTTCCGTTCCCTGCATTCATGAGGGATTCCCGGAATACGGAATCTTTGAGCAGTCGCGATATTCTGGCGAGCATTTTGAGATGCCCCCCGGTAGAGTCTTCCGGGGCCAGCAACAGAAAAAACAGATGGGTGGGTTTTCCGTCCATGGCTTCAAAATCGACGCCCTTACGGCTCCGACCAAATGCCAATAATAGTGAGTCCAGCGACTGCAACTTCCCATGCGGAATGGCAACCCCTCCCCCGATGCCGGTGCTGCCCAACCGCTCCCGATCCAAGAGGACCCGCACCATCTCCTCTTGACTTGCGCCGGACACGTCGGCCAGGACGGCACTTAATTCGTTCAACACACCGTTTTTGTCGGTGGCCTTCAGTTCAGGCACTATGGCCTCGGGGCTCAGGTTATCCAATATTTTCATGAAACCGCATTTACCGTCTACGCACTGGGTTGTATCAGACCAAAATTTCCGTCCTTCAGGCGGTACAACACATTGATCTGCTCCGTTTCCGCATCGGCGAAAACCAGGAAATTGTCCTTGATCAAACGCATCTGCATTACCGCTTCCTCAACATCCATAGGCTTATATTCCACATTCTTGATCGTCATCAGCTTCGGTATGTCATCTTGTTCGGATTCCGCCGGTTTGTCTTGGTTCATCTGTTCGTTGGACAGGACCTTATATTTGGCCGACGTGGATCGTCGCTTCTTAAATTTATTCTTATTCTTCTTTATTTGTTTATCGATTTTGTCCAGCGCCATATCAATCGCCGAATACATGTCCGACGTTTCCTCTCTGGCATTCACCATAAAGCCGTCCGCTTTGATATTGATCTCCGCAATATGACGAAATTTCTCAACCGTCAGGACGACGTTGGCCTGAGCCGCACTCTGGAGAAATTTATCCAATCGGTCAAGTTTCTCGAATGCATACGCTCTCAAGGCCTCCGACGAATCCAAATTGATAAACGTCATGGCTTTTTGCATATTAACGTCCCCCTTGTATCCGCTTGCGTTTGTTGGACGGTAACACCCGTAACATTTCTCTGTACTTGGCGACGGTTCTGCGCGCCACGTTGATATTCGATTGTTTCAATATTTCAACCATTTTTCGGTCGCTGTAGGGCTTGGCGGGGTCTTCGGATTGCACCAGTTGAAGGATTTTTTCCTTTACACTCGCAGAAGCGATGGCATCGCCATCCAGCCGGTGAATGGAGCTGTTGAAAAAGAATTTCAGCTCGAAGGTCCCTTGCGGAGTGTGGACGTATTTGTTGGTCGTTACTCGACTGACCGTCGACTCGTGCATGCCGATATCTTCGGCCACATCCCTAAGCACCATCGGCTTTAAGTGAGACAAGCCACGCTCGAAAAACTCCCGCTGAAACCGAACAATACTCTCGACAACCTTATATATGGTCCGTTGACGCTGATGGATGCTGCGAATTAACCAGACTGCCGACCTCAGCTTGTTTTGTATATAATCTTTGGCGTTATTGGAGACCGCCTCTCCCTTACTCAATGCATTTTTATAGAAAGAGCTAACCCGCAGCTTGGGCATGCCGTCTTCATTCAACACAATGACGAATTCATCGCCCAGTTTATGAACAAAGACATCCGGACTGATGTAAACGGGATCTTCTTCACTGAACAGCCGCCCGGGTCTGGGTTCCATTTGGGTAATCACATCGATAGAGGCGAACACCTCATCCATGGAAACGCCTAATGC
>CAZHHS010000093.1:0-1920 GCA_964532395.1 uncultured Desulfobacterales bacterium
ATCGGGGTACGCTTCGACGATCGGGTAACGGGTAAAGTGGAAGCCTTTGCCCCGAAGGCCAAAATCATCCATATCGATATCGATCCTACCTCCATCAGTAAGAATATTCCTGTAACCGTTCCGATTGTGGGGGATTGCAAGCGGGCCTTGAAAAAGCTCAACAATCTGCTTGACGAGGAAAAGGTCAAGGTGACAAAAAAGCAGCGGAAGTCCTGGCTGGACAAAATCGAGAAATGGAAGAATACAAAACCCTTGAGCTACAAGCAGGGAGAAAAGATAAAACCCCAGCATGTGCTCGAAAGGCTTTTTGAACTGACCAAAGGCAAGGCGATCATTACCACCGAAGTGGGGCAGAATCAGATGTGGGCCGCCCAGTATTATCATTTTGAAAAACCAAACTGCTTTATCACCTCGGGCGGCCTGGGCTGTATGGGCTTCGGGTTGCCCGCGGCGATCGGCGCTCAGGCGGCCTGCCCCCAAAGACTGGTGGTTGATGTGGCCGGAGACGGGAGCATTCAAATGAATATTCAAGAACTGGCCACGGCGGCGGAATATCAGCTGCCGGTGAAGGTGGTAATCTTGAATAACCAGTACCTGGGCATGGTGCGCCAGTGGCAGGAGCTTTTCTACGAGAAACGATATGTTGCCACGGATATCGCCCATGCGCCGGATTTTGCAAGGCTCGCCGAGGCCTATGGGGTGCTTGGCTTGAAGGCCACAAAGCCGGACGAAGTAGATGCGGTTCTCAAGAAAGGTTTGGAGAGTCCGGGGCCTGCCATGATGGATTTTTGGGTAAGCCGAGAAGAAGGCGTGTACCCCATGGTGCCGGCGGGCAAGGCCATAACGGAGATGCTCTTGGTGTAAGGATTTTTTGGCCGCAGACCCACACAGACCCCGTACGATCTTCCGGACCTAAGGGGCAGGCAACTGCAGACATTTTGGTTGGCCGACATGGCCAACCAAAAAAGTGCCATCCGCCTAACGGCGGATACAGAATCCTTGTATTGTCGTTCGGGAGTACCTGTTATTGGAAATGACAGGCCCATGCGAAGAATGGGTGGGGTTCTTTGGTGTTGTGACCGAGACAACATGCCGCTATGAAGCAAGGCTTTAGGAGTGTGGCGAAATTAGAGGTTATGCCCGAGCGGTATGTTGATGATTTGGCCTGCCGTTTCGGCAGGCCTAACTGTCTGCGTTGGTCGGCGCATGTCTGCGGCTAAGAAAAAACTAGAAGGGAGTCCTCGATAATGCAAAAACATACGGTGTCTTTGTTGGTGGATAATGAACCGGGGGTTCTTTCCCGGGTTACCGGCTTGTTCAGTGGGCGGGGGTTCAATATTGAAAGCCTTTGCGTGGCGGAGACATTGGACTCGAGTATATCCCGGGTTACCCTCGTGACACGGGGAGATGATGCCGTTGCAGAACAAATCAAGAAGCAGCTCAATAAACTGGTGAACGTACTCAAGGTACACGATCTCACGGGAACGGAGTACGTAGAAAGGGAAATGGCCCTGGTCAAGGTACAGGCCAAGGCGGAATCGCGACCTGAGATCCTGCGGATTGTAGACATTTTCCGCTGTAAAGTAGTCGACGTGAGTCCCACTCACTATACCATCGAGGTAACCGGCACCGCCGGTAAGTTGGCGGCGATTTTGGCGCTATTGAAGCCGATGGGGATTAAAGAGATTGCCCGAACCGGTGCGATTGCCTTGGGGAGGGAGAAGAAATAGGAAGAAAGGTTCAGCGTTCAAGGTTCCAGGTTTAAGGTTGAAGAAACGAAATTTGAACATCGAACGTCCAACATCGAACATCGAATGAATTACCGTTACCGTGAGCCATGAGCCGCGGGCCGTAAGCCGTGCATGGTGAACCGTGAACGGAAATCAAATAACCAATAACTAATAAGCGATAACCGATAAC
>CAZHHS010000093.1:1930-7329 GCA_964532395.1 uncultured Desulfobacterales bacterium
AATCGGTTTCGAAGAACCTGGGACAGGCAGTTAGGAAAAAGCAGTTTTGAAAGCATCTTATCTGCAAGCAACCTCTAACACCTTTGCCCTGAGCCTTATGCCCTACGCCCTATGCCTTATCATTTGACCCCTGAAAGGAGAGGAACAGAATGGCAAAGATTGACTTTGGCGGTGTTTTAGAAGATGTCGTAACTTCGGACGAATTTCCATTGAGCAAGGCCAAGGAGGTTTTGAAGAATGAGACCGTAGCCGTTATCGGTTATGGGGTGCAAGGGCCTGCGCAGGCGTTGAATATGAAGGACAACGGCTTTTCCGTTATTATCGGTCAGCGGGAGGGAGGAAGTTCCTGGAAACGAGCGGAAGCCGACGGCTTTGTGCCGGGCCAGGATCTTTTTTCTCTGGAAGAGGCGACCGAGCGGGCGACCGTAGTTCAATACCTTATTTCCGATGCCGGCCAGATGGCCGTCTGGCCCAAGTTGAAGCCGTTACTCAAAGAAGGAGATGCGCTTTATTTCTCCCATGGGTTTTCTATCGTCTACAAAGACCAAACGAAAATCATTCCTCCGGAAAATGTCGACGTGATCCTTGTCGCCCCCAAGGGGTCGGGCAGAAATGTTCGTCTCAACTTCCTGGACGGTAGCGGTATCAATGCCAGCTACGCCGTCCATCAGGATTTTACCGGCCGTGCCGAGGAAAGGGCCTTGGCACTGGGAATCGCCATCGGGTCGGGATATCTCTTTCCTACCACGTTCGAAAAAGAGGTATACAGCGATCTGACCGGCGAGCGGGGTGTGTTGATGGGTTGCTTGGAAGGGGTTTTTGAGGCTCAGTACAATGTGCTTCGCAAAAACGGACATAGTCCCAGCGAGGCCTTCAATGAAACGGTGGAGGAGCTGACGCAGAGCCTTATCCGTCTTGTAGCGGAAAACGGGATGGATTGGATGTATTCCAATTGCAGCACGACGGCTCAGCGAGGGGCGCTGGATTGGCGCCATCGTTTCCGGGAAGCGGTAGCCCCGGTCTTTGAAGATTTATATCAGAGTGTTGTATCCGGTGAAGAAACACGGATTGTATTGGAGGCGAACAGTGCCCCCGACTATAGTGAGAGACTTCGCGAGGAACTCGATGAAATGAAGAACTCCGAGTTGTGGCGGGCCGGTGCCGCGGTTCGGGCGTTGCGACCGGAAAACCGGAAGAAATGATCAGTGTTGCCGTCACTGGAGGGGCCGGCAGTGGCAAGAGCTTGGTCTGCCGGTTTTTCCAGGAATTGGGGGCAAAGACGATAAGCCTGGATGGGGTGGCCCGCGAAGTGGTATCGCCGGGTACCGATGCGTTCGATGCCATTGTGAAAGCGTTTGGAAGCCGGGTGCTCAGCCCGGACGGGGACTTGGATCGTGGGGTTTTGAGGCGGATCATCACCCAAGACCGGGAGGCGAAAAGAAAAATCGAGGCGATTACCCATCCGGAGATTTTTAGACGCTTGAAGAGGCGATTACGCAATATATCGGCTCAAGCGCCGGATAGCATGGTGGTGATAGAGGTCCCGTTATTGGTGGAAACCGGAAGTCAGGACCGATTTGATGTGATTGTCTTGGTCGAAGCCGACCCGGAGATCCAAAAACGGCGGATTGCCCTGCGGGACGATTGCTCGGCGGAGGAAGCCCAAAGTCTCATTTCGGCCCAAGCCTCTTCGCCCGAGAGGCGACGATACGCCGACTACATCATTCAAAATGTCGGCGGAGTAGAAGCGCTGGAGAGAGCCGTCGGCGACGTTTATCGAAAGATCTTGACAAGCGCGTAAGCGGAAAAAAAGAAAAGGATTGAAAAGCCTTGACACGCTGAAAGTCTTGTCATATTATGGTGTCATAATTACACCTCACCTGCCTGGGAGAACAGACATATACTGAAATACCAGCAATTTACTCCATTTTAGGTATCACAGACAACAGACACTGCCTATTTCCCCCGTGTTTTGAATAAGAGGAGTCAATCCCTTATCCGATAGTGTCCTTTTCATTGCAGCGTGATGGATTTCCTTTGATTATGTTTCGTGTGGCCTCAGGTTATTGTTGGTTGCGCTTTTGGAATACTAGGATGTAGAGGAATGAAAGATCTATGAATTTAGCAGAGTTGAAGGCAAAAAAGGCGAGCGAACTTCACAAGATGGCCGCAGATTTTAAGATTGAGGCCATTGCGGGCATGCGCAAACAAGAGCTGATATTTGCGCTTTTGCAGGCCCAGACTGAAAAGAATGGAATGATTTACGGTGAGGGTGTTCTGGAAATTCTGCCCGATGGGTTTGGTTTTTTACGGGCGCCCGATTACAGCTATCTGCCCGGGCCGGATGACATTTACGTGTCTCCGTCTCAGATACGACGCTTTAGTTTGCGGACCGGTGATACCGTATCAGGCCAGATTCGTCCGCCGAAAGATAACGAGCGGTACTTTGCCCTCCTGAAGGTGGAGTCCGTCAACTTCGAGGATCCTGAAAAATCCCGCGACAAGATACTCTTTGACAACTTAACGCCGCTTTATCCGGAAAAAAGGGTTATTCTCGAAAGGGAACCGGACAACTATTGCATGCGGATTATGGATCTGCTGACGCCTATCGGATTTGGACAGCGAGGCCTTATCGTGTCTGCGCCCAGAACGGGCAAGACCATGCTACTGCAAAATATTGCCAACAGCATGAACGTCAATCACAAGGATATCGTGTTGATCGTATTGCTCATCGATGAACGTCCGGAAGAAGTGACGGATATGGAGCGCTCGGTCAAGGCGGAAGTCGTGAGTTCGACCTTTGACGAGCCGCCCCAGCGGCACGTGCAAGTCGCCGAAATGGTGCTGGAAAAGGCCAAACGGTTGGTAGAGCGCAAGAAAGACGTGGTGGTGTTGCTCGATAGTATCACTCGCCTCGCCCGGGCGTACAACACGGTCGTACCCCCCAGCGGTAAGATACTTTCCGGCGGGGTGGACTCAAATGCCCTGCATCGCCCGAAGCGATTCTTTGGAGCGGCTCGGAATGTGGAAGAAGGCGGGAGCCTTACCATTGTCGCCACCGCCTTGGTGGATACCGGTAGTCGCATGGACGAGGTGATTTTTGAGGAATTTAAGGGTACGGGCAACTTGGAACTCCAATTAGACCGAAAACTGGCTGACAAACGGATATTCCCCGCCTTGGATCTCAATAGGTCCGGGACGAGGAAAGAAGAATTGCTTTTAAAGCCCGAGGTTTTGAATCGTGCCTGGATCCTGCGGAAATTACTGTCTTCCTTGAATACTGTGGACAGTATGGAATTTTTACTTGAAAAAATGAAGGGAACAAAGAATAATGAGGAGTTCCTGGAGTCGATGAATAGTTGAGTCAGTTGCCAGGTGTCAGGGATCAGGGATCCTGATCCCTGACCACTGAAACCCAACTTGAAAGGAGAGGAGAAGGATGAAAAAGGGAATACACCCGGATTACTTTGAAACCACGGTAAAATGTGCCTGTGGTAATGTGGTGGAGACAGGATCGACAAAAAAGGACATTAGAGTTGAAATCTGCTCCAAATGCCATCCGTTCTTTACCGGGAAGCAGAAGTTGGTGGACACGGCCGGTCGCATTGAGCGATTCAGAAAAAAATACGAGAAGTTCAATTCAATGAAACAGGCCCAAGGGAAGAGCGCCCAATAGAAGCCGATTGTGATCCAGCAATATTCCATTCCGGATCTCAACCATATCTCGTGTTTTCTTACCGTCTGACATGTCCCGGAAATTTGAGTGTAAATAAATAGGAGTCCAACGAAGGTATCGACTGGAAGCGGATAATTTTGGCCAATTCTGTGAAATCATTTTTGCGTGAGCCTAAGAGGGAGTCGTAACGTTAATGGCAGAGCAAACCGACATGTTTGATAAACTTACGGGTGTGGAAGAACGCTTTGTCGAACTGGAATCCCTCCTGAGCGACCCCGACATATTCAAGGATCAAGAACGATATCAACAATACAGCAAGGAGCACGGGGAACTAAACAAGATCGTTTCCGTGTTTCGGGAATACAAGCAAGTTCAGGATCAAATCGGCCAATCGGAAGAATTGCTTCAGGATGGGGACTCAGAGATTGCGGAGCTGGCAAGAGAGGATATTGCCGCCGCCTCGGCGCG
Source organism: uncultured Desulfobacterales bacterium (assembly GCA_964532395.1). Classification (GTDB taxonomy): domain Bacteria; phylum Desulfobacterota; class Desulfobacteria; order Desulfobacterales. Next base: position 6,075 of record CAZHHS010000093.1, read on the forward strand.
ACTTGAGGATCTGAGGGAGAAGCTCAGGTGGCTGCTCATACCGAAAGATCCGAACGATGAAAAGAACATCTTACTGGAGATTCGGGCCGGAACGGGCGGGGAAGAGGCGGGACTCTTCGCCGCGGATTTGTTCAAGATGTACAGCCGATATGCAGAAAACGTCGGTTGGAAGGTAGAAGTCCTGAGCAGTCACGCAACCGGAGTGGGAGGTCTTAAGGAAGTCATTGCTCTGATCAAGGGCAAGGGGGCTTACAGCATTTTGAAGTACGAGAGTGGTACACACCGAGTGCAGCGGGTTCCCGTAACCGAGTCTCAAGGACGCATTCATACGTCGGCTGTGACAGTGGCTGTTTTGCCGGAAGCCGAAGAAGTGGACGTTAAGATCGAACCCGACGAAATCAGAATGGATGTGTTTCGCTCCACAGGGCCGGGAGGACAGAGTGTCAATACCACCGATTCTGCCGTGCGCCTCACCCACCTACCCACAGGTATTGTGGTCAGCTGTCAAGACGAAAAGTCGCAGCACAAGAACCGGGCCAAAGCAATGAAAGTGCTCCGGGCCCGCCTTTATGAAAAGATGCTTTCCGAGCAAACGGAGAAGATGTCCGAAGATCGCAAGAGCCAGGTCGGCACCGGAGATCGAAGTGGACGTATTCGCACCTACAACTTTCCCCAAGGCCGTGTTACAGATCACCGCATCGGCCTTACACTCCACAAGTTGGAGAATATTCTGGAGGGTGATCTGGGGGCTTTGATAGATGGGCTGATCACGCATCATCAGTCCATGGCCATCCAGGCAGTGGAGCCCGAGTCCAAGGATGCCTCCTGAAACATGGACAGTCCTTCAGCTCCTTAAGTGGGCTGCCGATTACTTTGCGTCCCACCAAATCCATCCCGCACGACCAACCGCTGAACTACTGCTTGCTCATATACTCGGGTTTAATCGCGTCGACTTATATATACAGTATGATAGGCCGCTGAACCCCAGGGAACTGGCAGCCTTTAAAGATGTTATCAAGCGTCGACTTCGCGGAGAGCCGGTTGCCTATATTGTCGGTGAAAGGGGGTTTTGGTCTCTGGATCTGCACGTTACGCCGGATGTCTTGATTCCTCGGCCGGAAACGGAGATGTTGGTGGAAACGGCGCTTGGCCTTTTACCAGAGTCCCCTGTCGGAGAACCGAAACGGGTGTTGGATCTCGGGACCGGATCCGGAGCCATTGTTTTAGCGTTGGCGATGGAGCGGCCCGGATACCG
>CAZHHS010000094.1:0-7170 GCA_964532395.1 uncultured Desulfobacterales bacterium
TACTGATCGACTCCTGTATGGCGATTTCGTGGGGTGTGCCTTTACGGATGATACCACCCGTGCCGGCATAGAGGCCTTCCGTATTTTCGCGGACCACGACGAAATCGATCGCCTCCGGACCTTTGTCCTTGATGGGAATCTCTACCCCCGGATAGAGCTTTATGGGCCGTAAGTTGATGTATTGATCGAGTTCAAACCGCAGTTTCAGGAGTACGCCCTGCTCCAGCACACCGGGGGGCACCGCGGGGTCTCCGATCGCTCCCAGATAAATGGCATCGGTCTGTCTGATCTCTCCCAGGATGTCATCGGGAAGTGTTTGACCGGTGTCCCGGTAGTGTTTGCCCCCCAAAGGGAAATGCGCCAAGTGAATCCCAAACCCGTAGCGACGGGAAACCGCATCGAGGACCTTCAGCCCCTCCGCCACCACCTCCGGTCCGGTACCATCCCCGGGCACGACCGCAATCGTATATGTTTTATCCATAATTCCGTCTCCCTACGGCCTACTTTCGCTTCAACACGTAGGCCATCAGACCCCCCGCATCCAGAAGCTGTTGCATAAACGGGGGGATCGGATTGGCCGCAAATTCCGTTGACTGCGTGAGGTTGGTTATTTTTCCGGTCTCTTCATCCACGGACACGAGATCCCCGTTGTCAATCCCTGCATACACCCCGGCGGCCTCAAATATGGGAAGACCCATGTTAAAGGCGTTGCGAAAGAAAATCCGCGCAAAACTCTCCGCCACCACACAGGAAATCCCCGCCCCTTTTATCGCCATGGGAGCATGTTCTCGGGAGGATCCGCAACCAAAGTTCTCCCCCGCCACGATCATATCACCGGGGGCTATTTTCTCGGGGAAGGCGACATCCACGCCTGCCATACAATGGCGTCCGAGTTCTTTCCCGTCCGTCGTGACCAGATACCGAGCCGGAATAATCACGTCCGTATCGACGTTATCGCCGAATTTCCAGGCCTTGCCTTTTATCGCCATGCCTCCTCCCCTCACACCTGCCTTCCGTCGACCGCTCTCGCCCTGTCGCTTCGTCTATGTTTGATGGGCCGTTCACGTCCGTTGCGTAGGAAGGACCTGAAACACAAGGGGGCAAACCGCCCCCGTCGACGATCAATAAACGAATTGTTGGTCCGTGGCTATAACTCCTCCGGACTTCCGATACGCCCCAACACCGCAGACGCCGCCGTTACCGCCGGATTGGCCAGGTAAACCTCGCTGCGGGTGTCCCCCATCCTGCCCACAAAATTGCGGTTGGTGGTGGCGACGGCCCGTTCTCCCGGCCCCAGGATCCCCATGAAGCCGCCCAGACAGGGCCCGCATGTGGGGGGACTTACGATGCCTTTGGCATCCAAGAAAACTTCTAACAGACCTTCCGCCAAGGCTTCCCGATAGACCTGGGGAGATCCGGGTATAACGATAAGGCGAACGCCCTTGGCCACCCTGTGTCCGCGGAGAATGCCGGCTGCAACCCGCAGGTCCTCGATCCGACCATTGGTACAGGATCCGATCACCGCCTGATCGATGAAAACCTCGCCGACCGCCGAAATTCCACGGGTGTTGCCCGGAAGATGGGGAAAGGCAACTTGGGGTTCGATATCGGATACGTCATAGACGATCTCCCGTACATAGTCGGCATCGGCATCGCTTTCGTAAACCGTATACGGCCGCCGGGCCCGACCCTCTACGTAATCGAGGGTAACCCGGTCGGGAACAATGATACCGACCTTTGCCCCCGCCTCGATGGCCATGTTGCTCATGGTGAACCGATCAGACATGGGCAGTGCCCGTATGGCCTCCCCCGTAAATTCCATGGCCTTGTATGTCGCGCCGTCCACGCCGATATCGCCGATGGTAAAAAGGATCAGGTCCTTGCCCGACACCCACTTACCGGGCGTTCCGGTATATGTAAACTTTATCGTTTCCGGGACCTTGAACCAGACCTCGCCGGTGATCATGGCCGCAGCGATGTCCGTGCTCCCCACGCCGGTGGAAAAGGCCCCCAAAGCCCCATAGGTACATGTGTGACTATCCGCACCGATCACGACATCTCCCGGCCCTACCAGCCCTTGCTCGGGCAACAGGACGTGCTCGATTCCCATGTCCCCCAACTCAAAAAAATGGGGGATATCATATTTCTTGGCGAAGTCCCGCATGGTTTGGACCTGTTTCGCCGAACGGATATCCTTGTTCGGCACAAAGTGATCGGGAACCAAGGCGATCCGTTGGCGATCAAAAACCGACGCCGCACCGGATCCTTCGAACAGCTCTATCGCAATGGGGGCCGTGATATCGTTGGCCAAAGCCAAATCAATGGGGACGTTGAGCAATTCCCCGGCGGCAACGCTTTCCCTGCCCGCATGAGCTGCGAGAATTTTCTCCGCAATGGTTTGAGACATGTTATAGAGACTCCCCCGATGAAACGTCGTCCCCGTATTCAGAAACCATCTCATCGGCGGTCTTCTTGCGTCGCAACCACAACGCCGAGAGGGGACCTGAGAGGATATAGGCGAGCATGATCAAAAAGAAACTGATGCTCGGTTCCGCGGCAATGACGATACACACCAGCACCACCAGCACCAGGACATTGAATTTCATCTCTTTAAACAGAGACATCCGTTTGAAACTATAGTACTTGATGGTGCTCACCATCAAAAAGGACAACAAATATATCATCACCGGAATGGTCACGTGTTTGGACGTCCCCGTTCCGCCGAAGCGGTCGAAAAGAAGAACCGTGGCAGCCACCATGAACGCCGCCGCGGGAATGGGTAACCCCATGAAGTAGGTGCCGCTTACCCGACCGGCCAGCGTATTGAATCGAGCCAACCGGAGGGTGCCGCAGGCAACGAATACGAAGGCGGCCAACCAGCCCACCCGACCGAACGGTTCCAGTGCCCACAGATATACCAATACACCGGGGGCCACGCCGAAAGAAATGGCGTCACTCAATGAATCATATTCCAACCCGAATTGACTCACCGCACCGGTCACCCGGGCAATCTTACCATCCAGGCCGTCAAAGACGGCGGCCAGCATGATCGCCACGGCACTGACGACAAAAGACCCTTGAATGGCCGCCACAATCGCGTAAAATCCGCAGAAAAGATTGGCCGAGGTGAACAGGTTGGGTAGGATGAAAATGCCTCGTTGCGATCTCGCCTTCTTTTTCTTCTTCTTTTTACTCATCGTTCGTCCTTCGCCCTCTCAAACGTCCTACCGTATCGCGGAAGACGCAAACCCTCATTTTATACCCCGATAAACCCCAGTCTGGACGCACCGGCCATCACCTTTTCTCCCACGGAGACCGCGGGGGTGGTCTCTGCCGGAAGGTAGACATCGAGTCGGGAGCCGAAGCGGATCAAACCGAATCGGTCACCTCGGTGAACCTGATCGCCTTGTTCGATTTTACACACAATTCGACGGGCGATCAATCCCGCCACCTGCACCACGATGATCGGCGGACCCTGGTCCGTATTCAAAAAAATCGTGTTCCGTTCGTTATCCGTCGAGGCTTTGTCCAAATTGGCCGACAGGAACTTGCCGGGATGGTGGGAGATCTTCGTCACCGTGGCGTCCGCCGGCATGCGGTTCACATGTACATTGAATACGGACATAAAAATGCTGATCTTGAGCATCCCGTGGAAATCACCGGCCGGGTCATCGACCAGGGCCACCGTCACGATCCTTCCGTCCGCAGGAGACACCACCGCCCCTGCTTCTTGGGGTACTACCCGTTCGGGGTTGCGAAAAAAGAACGCAATAAATCCGGCCAGCGCCAGGCATACCAAGGCAGCAACCTGAAACCCCAGGGCCGACAAATAGATACCCACCAACGCCGGCACCAGAATGAACGGCAGCCCCTCCCGGGCAATCGGTATCGTTTTGTGTATTGATTGTACACGGTCTGTGGATGTGTGCATATTTCTAGAAATTATAGTCTTTTTGCGCGGTTTGTCAACGAAAGAGCCGTCTTGTCACGGCGAGACGGCGCTTGGAAAGGTTTCGGGTTTTACGACGGTTGTCGGCTCGGTACGCCCGGCGGTGTTTTCTCCAACTTGATTTCAGCGTCAGACTTGCGAATATACTGCGGGGAGAGCCGGTTTACGTCCACAGCGTTTCCCAGCGCAATGTCTCTCATTCCCATTCGTCCAATGACACAGGCATTGAGGCTGTTTAAACATGGGGGGGCGAATTGGGCGGCATCGCCCAGTTTCTCCACCACCAAATCCCGGTAGACGAGGAGACCGTCGCCTACGAAGAAGCACGGCGGATTGATTGATTGCAGCCAGGTTTCCGGGTCGACCACACAGGGCGACTCGAGAACCTGCCGATCCCCCTTTTCCCCGAACCGGTAAAGGGCCGAATATATCTGCCCCTTCCGCGCATCGAGCACCGGACAGATTTTTCCTGGAAAACCGGGAAACTGCCGGGCCAAGGCCTCCAGGGTAGATACACCGGCAACCGGTTTTGCCGTAGCCACGGCAAATCCCTTGACGGCACTAATGCCGATGCGCAGCCCCGTGAAACTGCCGGGCCCCGTGGTAACGGCAAACCCGTCAAAATCGTCCAGGCTCATGTTTGCCAGCTTCAGTGCCGTATCCACGGTAGTCATGAGGCGTTTGGCGTGGGTCTTGGGTCCGGTGGTGTGAATAACCGCTCGAACCGTATCCCCGTCCAACGCGGCAACACCTTCCGTGTGGGTCGACGTATCCACGGCCAGGACTTTCATCGGGTCGCCCGACCACTCGCCTGTTTCTTGCCGGCCGGTTTGGGTCGTAAGGCGTGCTCGAGAACGTCCGTCATGTGATTGGCCGTAACAAAGGAGAGTTTTCGCCGTACATGCTTGGGCACTTCCGACAGGTCTTTCTCGTTCTTTTTAGGGACGATTACTTTTTTGACCTTTGCGCGAAGGGCGGCCAAGGCCTTGTCCTTCACCCCCCCCACGGGGAGCAATCGCCCCCGCAGACTAATCTCGCCGGTCATGGCCACATCTCTGCTCACGGACCTTTTGCTCAAGGCCGAAATGAGGGCCGTGGCCATGGTCACCCCCGCTGACGGCCCATCTTTGGGAATGGCCCCGGCAGGCACATGGATATGAATGTCCGTGTCCTGATAAAAAGTGGCCCGAATCCCCAGGCTACGGGCGTTCGCCCGGGCATAGGAGACGGCCGCCCGGGCCGATTCCTGCATGATCTCCCCCAGCTGGCCGGTCAAGGTAAGCTCGCCCTTGCCTTTCATCACTGAGGCCTCCACATACAAGGTCTCCCCGCCGGCTTGCGTCCAGGCGAGGCCTGTGGCCACACCGATTTCGTGAAAATCTTGCTCCAATTCGGGCAAATATTTGGGAATTCCCAGATACTTGTGAAGATTTCGCCGATCCACGACAAAAGGGCCCGATTTCCCTTCGGCGAGGTTTCGGGCCCCCTTGCGACAGATGGCGGCGATTTCCCGTTCCAGGTTTCGCAGGCCCGCTTCCAGGGTATATTGGGTGATGATCTCCCGGAGGGCGTGGGTTCCGACCCGGACCTGTTCTTCTTTCATCCCGTTTTCCCGAACCTGCCGGGGAATCAAAAACCGTTGGGCGATAATGATCTTTTCTTCTTCCGTATATCCCGCCAGCTCGAGGATTTCCATCCGATCTTTCAGGGCGGAAGGAATCGGGTCGGCCACATTGGCCGTGGTGATGAAAAAGACCCGAGACAGGTCAAAGGGGACGTTCAGGTAGTGGTCACTAAAAGCAAAGTTTTGTTCCGGATCGAGGACCTCCAGCAGGGCCGCCGCCGGATCCCCCCTGAAATCGGCCCCCACCTTGTCCACCTCGTCCATCATGAATACCGGATTGTTGGTCCCGCATTGCTTGAGACCTTGCAGAATCCGCCCCGGCATGGCCCCCACATAGGTTCGGCGATGCCCCCGTATCTCCGCCTCGTCTCGAACGCCCCCGAGGGAAATCCTCACAAACTTGCGGTTCATGGCCCGGGCGATCGACTTACCCAGGGATGTCTTTCCCACCCCCGGCGGTCCGACCAGGCAGAGTATCGGCCCTTTCATCTGTTTGTTGAGTTTCCTGACGCTCAAGTACTCCAGAATCCGGTCTTTGATCTTCTCTAAATCATAATGGTCTTCATCCAACACCTGTTGGGCCGTTGCGATGTCCAATACGTCCTTACTCGCCTTGCGCCACGGCAGACCCGTCAACCAGTCCAGATAGGTTCGAACGATGGAGGCCTCCGCAGCATCGGGATGCATCTGCTCGAGCCGTTTGAGCTGTTTTTCCGCCTCCTTGTTCACCTCTCGAGGCATCCGGGCCTTTTGTATCTTCTTTCGGTATTCGGCCGCCTCCTGGGTCCGTTCGTCCATATCACCCAGTTCTTTGTGAATCGCCCGCATTTCCTCTCTCAGGAAATATTCCCGCTGTGTTTTGGAAATCTCTTCCTTCGCATGGGATTGAATTTTGGCCTGCATGGCCGACACCTCCAGCTCCTTGCTCAACATCTCGTTGACTTGCTGGAGTTTCTCCACGGGATCATTCAGCTCCAAAAGGGCCTGGGCGTCCGATATTTTCAGTCGAAGGTTCGACGCCACCAGATCGGCGAGACGCACCGGGTCTTCCACCCCTCGAAGAATGGCACTCACGTCGCCACTGAGTTCCCCCCGAAACTCGAGAATCTTTTCTCCTTGTTCACACACATTCCGCATCAAGGCCTCGGTCTCCAAGGACATCTCAGCGACTTTTCCTTCCGTGATCTGCCGGATCTTGACGCGGTACATGGGTTCCGTATTCAGGTATTCAACAATGGCCGCCTTGGCGATGCCCTGAACCAACAACTTGGCCCGACCGTCGGGCAATTTAAACATCCGCAATATCATGGCCACGGTTCCCACATTGAAGATCTCGTCGGGTTCCGGACTTTCCGCAATCGAGTCCCGCTGGGTGGCCAAAAGAATCAACCGATTCGAGGCCATGGCGCTGTCCACCGCCTGCACGGAGCGATCCCGGCCCACAAACAACGGCAGCACCATGTAGTTGAAGACCACGATATCGCGAACCGGAAGAAGCGGCAGGACTTCCGGGATTTCCACTTCCTCCCCGATATCTTGTATAATGTCTATGGTATCTTCACTGTCCCTTTGTGCCATTCATGTCATCCTTTGGTCT
>CAZHHS010000095.1:0-7169 GCA_964532395.1 uncultured Desulfobacterales bacterium
CGGCGGGGTCCGATGGCACAGTGCTTGCCTTACTAAGAGCGATTTCACCATAAAACGTTTATTTTTCTAAAACAATAGCAAAGGAGGAAAAGGTTTATGGGATCAAAAGAAGCTGAAGTCAAGGACGCAACCACAGAGAAAGAAACCACCCAAGCGCTGTTGCAGGAAGAACGGGTATTCCGGCCGTTACCTCAGGTGGTGGTGGACGCCAATCTCAATCCCAATGATTACGATGAGGCCGTTCATAAAGGCACCTATGATGTGGAAGGATACTGGGAGGAGGCGGCCCACGACGTCCACTGGTTCAAAAAGTGGGACATGGTGCTGGATCGATCGGATGCCCCGTTTTTTAAATGGTTCAAAGGGGGCAAGACCAATATTGCATACAATTGTCTGGATCGACACGTACAGAGTGACCGCAAGAACAAGGTGGCCATCATATTTGAATCGGAAAACGGCAATCGGGAGCGCTACACCTACTATGATTTGTATCGGGCAGCAAACAGGTTTGCCAACGTTTTGAAATCCCTTGGAATAAAAAAGGGAGATCGGGTAGCCATCTATCTGCCCAATATCCCGGAAATCGCCATCGCCATGCTGGGATGTGCGAAGCTGGGCGCCGTACATAGTGTGGTCTATGGCGGGTTTAGTGCCGAGGCGCTGCAAGAGCGGATTAACCATGCGGAGGCCCGGTTGGTTGTGACCGTGGACGGATTCCAGCGAAACGGCAAGATCGTAAAACTCAAAGAGGTGGTGGACGACGCCATGACCGCATGTCCCACCGTGGAATCCGTGGTGGTTGTTCAGCGGGCCGGTGTGGAAATCGACATGACGGACGGCCGATATCTCTGGTTCCATGACCTGATGGAGGGTGAAGCGGCCACATTCGAAACGGCGGTCATGGACGCCGACGACCTACTCTTTATTCTCTATACATCCGGGACAACCGGCAAGCCGAAGGGCGTAACGCATGCCCATGGGGGATATTCCGTGGGTATCACCCGGACGCTGAAATGGGTTTTTGACATCAAAGAAACGGACATCTTCTGGTGTGCCGCCGATCCGGGGTGGATTACCGGGCACAGTTATATCATTTACGGTCCGCTGAGCGTGGGAACGACCACGGTAATGTACGAAGGGCACCCCTTATATCCGGCGCCGGATCGGATGTGGGAAATCATCGAAAAGTATGGTGTGAATATACTCTATACGGCGCCCACCACCATACGCATGCTGATGCGGTTCGGGTCCCAACACCCCAAAAAGCATGAACTGGGAACATTACGACTCCTGGGGACGGTCGGTGAACCCATCAATCCCGAGGCCTGGATATGGTACCACGACAATGTGGGCAGGGGAAATTGTCCCATCATGGATACCTGGTGGCAAACGGAAACCGGGATGTTCATGGTGGCACCCACGCCGTGTAACGTGTTGAAGCCCGGATCGGCGTTTAAGCCCTTCCCCGGGGTACACGTCGATATCGTGGATGCCCATGGAGAGCCTGTCGAAACCGGAAGCGGTGGTCACGTGGTGGTCAAGGAGCCTTGGCCGGCTATGTTGACCACGCTTTATAAGGATCCGGACAAATTCAAGGAGGTCTATTGGTCGAAGATCCCCGGGGTTTATCTCGCCGGGGATATCGCCACAAAGGATGAAGACGGGTATTTCTGGTTCCAGGGGCGATCCGACGATGTCTTGAACGTGGCCGGACACCGAATCGGAACCGCCGAAGTGGAAAGTGCCCTGGTCAGTCACAAATACGTGGCGGAAGCCGCCTGTATCGGCGTTCCTGATAAGGTCAAGGGGGAAGTCGCCAAGATTTTCGTCACCTTGAGAGAAGGGGTGGAGGAAGATGAAACCGCCTTGGTGAAAGAACTGATGGCCCATGTTCGCAAAAAGCTGGGTCCGATCGTGGTAATCAGGGAAATCACCTTCCAGGATAAGCTTCCCAAGACCCGAAGCGGCAAGATCATGCGGCGGGTCCTGAAGGCACGGGAACTGGGGCTCAAGGAAGGGGACCTGTCTACGCTCGAAGACTAGGAAATCTTTAATGACCGACTTACCTCTGGATAAAGTTTTGGGTTTTCTCAAAAGGGTTCCCCCTTTTTTTCAGCTCCCCGAAGAGGAGTTGAAGGAGTTGGTGAAAACCCTCTTGATTGATTATTTCCCCCGGGGAGAGGTGATCCTCTCCCCGGGGCGTCAAGAAGCCTTCCTGTACCTGGTTTTTTCCGGCGTCGGGCACTGCTTTTCCGACAATGGGTCAGGCAAGCGGACCTTGAGATACGTGGCGGAGGAAGACCATTTCGGAAGCGAAATCATGTTAAAAGGCGAGTGCACGTATACAACGCAGGTCGAAGAAGACATGATTTGCTATCTGTTGCGGCCCGACGTTTTCCAGGACTTGTTGCAGCGTTTCGAGGACTTCGAACAATATTTCCAAGTCATCTTCGATCCGTTATCCGTGCAGATATCCACCGACCTGGATGGCTCCCGTAGGGACGTGTCGGGGAAGCCGTGGCGGGACCGAATGATCGCCTCCCAATTTGAAACCCCGATTCAAGTCTTGGTGACCAGAGAACCCGTTTGCTGTCCCTCCGGTACCACGACTTCCGATATCGCTAGAAAAATGGGGACTGAGGGCGTGGGGTCGGTTTTGGTTGTAGACGATGATCGGCCCGCGGGAATCGTTACCAAGAATGATCTGGTTCACCGGGTACTGGCGGTCCGAAGGAGTGGTGACGTCACTGCCGCCGAGATCATGAGTAGGAACATCATTAGTATGGACTACCAGGGATCATGTTTTGAAGCGGCCATGCGAATGTTGGAAGGCCGTTGTCACCACATGGTGGCAACGAAAGACGATCGGGTCTTCGGCGTGATATCCCAGCATGATCTCATCCTTTTGCAAGGAGCCAATCCGGTTGCCGTCGTTGCCGGTGTGGACAAACAAAAGGATATTTCCGGTCTTAAGAAGTGTGTCAAGGATATGTCCGTAGTTCAGCAGGTCCTTTTGGCGGAGGGGGCCGGGGTCGAAGAGATATGGGCCCTCATGACCACCTTCAGGGACCGGTTGACCCGCAGACTTTTAGTCCTTGGTATCGAGGCCTTAAGAAAGCAAGGCAAGGAACCCCCGGTGGTCGAGTTTTGTTGGATTACTTTCGGAACCCCGGGCCGTAAAGAAACCCTTCTTCGAGAAAACTTCCTGGAAGGCTTCATCTACAAAGATCCGGAGGAGGATCGGGAAGAAGCGGCTATCGCTTATATGAAACAGCTGGCCCTGCGGGTCAGGGAGGGGCTTCTGGAGTGTGGTCTATTGCACAAGCGGAACGGACAGGTGCTGTGCCTGACCGAGTCGCGATGGAAACAACACATGATGACCTTGGTGGAAGGCAAGACGCCGGTGAATTCGGACAATCTTCGAATGTTCGACTTTAGAGGTGTTCCCGAAGACCGAGAGTTTATCAACGACTTCAGGGCCCACGTGATGAAAGACGTGGCGCGGCGCAAGGAGTTCCTGGCTCGCGTACGAGAGAGAAACAATCGGGATGCCGTGCCGTTGTGCTTTTATGGAGACAAGGTCGTGACTGCCCGCGGCCACAATCGGACACTGGCATTACGGCAAGAGGTACTGACCCCCTTAACCGATGCGGTTCGTTGCCTGGCGTTGGAAAAAGGGATCATGGCATTTGGAACGACACAGCGCCTGGAGGCTTTGGCCGAGGCGGGGGTGTTTAAGGCCCAAACGGCGGCGGACCTGGCAAATGCCTACACGTGGTTGGCGCGAATGTCCCTTCAAAGGGCATTCGAGGCCGAATCGGGGCTCGATTGGATCATTGATCCCCGACACTGTACGTCCGACGAAAAAAGGCTGCTGACCGAATGTTTCCACGTCATCAGGGAATGTGTCGGACTGGCGTCCTAGGAGCCTGTCGGAGAGCTTTCGGCAAGAATGTGTTTGCGTGAAAAACGGAAGGTTTCCGAGCGGCTGCTAGAGGTGCCGTAATTTCGAAATGGTTGTAAAGCGTTTTAGGAAACGGGCTTATGAAAAGAAGCTCCGAAAGGGCGGTGTGCCGGATGTTTTTCTTAAAAGCTTTGAGGACGCCACGGCATTGGACGTCAAAAAGCCGATACGGGAAACGGATTTTGTCATTATCGATACGGAAACAACCGGTTTGAAGCCGGACAAAGGAGATGTACTCCTGTCCGTAGCCGGATTGGGATTTACCAATGGACGGGTTGATCTTTCCAGGAGCTTTTATGAACTCATGAATCCGGGACGGGACGTGCCGGCCGAGTCGGTGGTTGTGCACAATCTGACACCCGACCAGCTGGAAGGTTTGCCGCCTGCGGGGGAAGTTCTCGTCCGTTTTTTTGACTTTTGTAAGGGCGCGATCCTTGTGGGACATCATTCATCATTTGATATGAGATTTCTCAACCATGCATTAGAAAAAAGCTTTGGGATTACCATGGCCAACCGATTTCTGGACACGGCCTTAATCGCCAGGGCCATGCAGAGCATGGAAGATCCCACCAAGGTGGCCATGGAAGGGACCCGTTATGTCAGTTTAGACGAACTGGCGGGAAGATTCGGTATCGGCATGCCGGACCGACATGATGCCTATGGTGATGCCTTGGTCACGGCGTTGATCTTTCAAAGACAAATCGGGTTGTTACGAAAGGAAAATATTCTAAAGCTCAAAGATTTGTTGAGTATGGGGGAGGTGAGGTGATTACGAAATTGGGTGTTTCTTGAGATGATTTTAAAAAGGAAATGAAAGGAGGATGTAATGGATAAGGCAAGAATGGCGGAATATTGGAAAAAGAACCTGACTATGATGGTTATCCTGCTCACCGTGTGGGCGCTGGTGTCTTACGTGTGCGGGATCTTATTGGTGGTTCCTTTGAACACCATAAAAATGGGCGGGTATCCTCTCGGGTTCTGGTTTGCCCAACAGGGATCGATCTACACCTTCATCTGCCTGATTTTCATCTACTGTATTTACATGAGGAAACTGGACAAGGAATATGACGTCAATGAATAGAGGCAAGGGATCTGAATTACTTTTGAGATAACGTCTTTCCGGAAAAGGAGGAGAAAGTGTCTATTCTAGCATGGACGTACATAATGGTTGGTGTCACCTTCAGTATCTATATCGGTATTGCCATTGCCTCTCGGGTAAAAGACACCAAAGGGTTTTACGTAGCAGGCGCCAGCGTTCCCGCCATCTTCAACGGTATGGCCACCGGCGCCGACTGGATGAGTGCGGCGTCGTTTATTTCAATGGCCGGCCTCATTTCCTTTATGGGATACACGGGCTGCATCTATTTGATGGGATGGACAGGCGGATATGTCCTACTTGCCCTTCTGCTGGCCCCTTATTTGAGAAAATTCGGAAAATACACGGTTCCCGATTTCGTGGGTGACCGATATTACTCGAGAACGGCACGAACGGTGGCCCTGTTTTGCGCTATCTTCGTCTCCTTTACGTATGTGGCCGGTCAGATGCGCGGTGTGGGAATCGTCTTCAGCCGCTTCCTCGCCGTGGAGGTGAATACCGGCGTGCTGATTGGTATGGCGATCGTCTTTTTCTATGCCACACTGGGAGGGATGAAAGGGATTACCTGGACGCAGGTTGCCCAGTATTGTGTGTTGATCATTGCCTTTTTGATTCCGGCTATCGCCATTTCAGCCAAGATGACGGGCATTGCCATTCCCCAGATAGGTCTTGGGAGCACGGTCACGGAGGGAACCTACGCAGGGCGTTACCTGCTCGATGTTCTGGATAAGCTAAATACCGATCTGGGGTTTGCAGCCTACACCTCTGCCTTCGGTGAAGGCAATAAATCGATGATCGATGTTTTGTTTATCGCCTTCGCACTGATGGTGGGCACGGCGGGACTGCCTCATGTGATCATCCGATTCTACACCGTTCCCAACGTGAGGTCCGCCCGGTGGAGCGCCGGTTTCGCCTTGCTCTTCATCGGCATACTTTACACCACGGCTCCGTCCGTGGCGGGGTTCGCGCGGTACAACATGATTGATACATTGAACGGCAAATCCTACCAGGCGGCCCCATCCTGGTTTAAGAACTGGGAGCAAACGGGTCTGGTCGCCTGGATGGACAAAAATAATGACGGCATGATTCAATACAGAGCCGGAGCGGCCTTTAAGGGCAAACCCGAACCGATAGACGAACGAGGAACGTGGGGACAACGCATGGTGGCCAATGAGCCTACGGAGACGAAAAACGAGCTATACGTCGACCGAGACATCATGGTGTTGGCCAATCCGGAGATTGCCAATCTGCCCGCGTGGGTGGTCGGACTGGTCGGTGCCGGTGGTCTCGCCGCGGCATTGTCGACGGCATCGGGACTCTTGTTGGTCATATCGTCATCGATTTCACACGACCTCTATTATAGAATCATTAACCCCCAAGCGACAGAAAAGCAGCGGCTGTTACTCGGCCGAGTGATGATCGGTGTGGCGGTACTGATTGCCGGATATTTCGGGATCAACCCACCCGGTTTCGTGGCGCAGGTGGTCGCCTTCGCCTTTGGACTGGCGGCCTCGAGCTTCTTTCCGATCATCCTGCTGGGTATTTTCAGCACCCGAACCACAAAAGAGGGCGCCATCACGGGTATGCTTTGCGGAATCGGCTTTACGGCCTTTTACATCATCCAGGTCAAGTACACCGGTGTGGGCCCGTGGTTTCTGGGAATCAGCGCAGAGGGTATCGGAACGGTGGGCATGCTCATCAATCTGATTTTGACCTACGTGGTTTCCCAGTTTACCCCCGAACCGCCTCAAGATGTTCAGGACATGGTGGAAAGCATCCGTTACCCCCGTGGTGCCGGTGATGCTGCGCCCGCACATTAAAGGCAGGTTTGGCACTAGTTCAACGGTTTGGTCATTTACAAGACCGTAACCGGCAGTAAAGCGTGAAGAAGGTCGATCAAGGCGGGAGAGATCTCACTCTCCCGCCTTGTCTTTTTGTGACCCTGTCCCACCAAACCGAGAATTGGAACGGCATCGGGGAGAGTTACAGGATTTGACGTTTTCGGGGAGTATGCCTTCCCCCTTTGCCCGTAGGGCCGACAGGGCTTGTCGGCGCTATCGTCTGCGTCCGTCGGCGTGTGTCTGCGGCTAATTTCTTCCGCTAAATTTT
>CAZHHS010000096.1:0-4544 GCA_964532395.1 uncultured Desulfobacterales bacterium
GAACATATGGTCGGAGCGGCCGGACATCTTTGCCTCCGCCGCTAACTACCTGGCCCGGTCAGGGTGGAAGGGAGATCAAATCTGGGGCAGAGAAATACAATTGCCTGCGGAGTTCGACCCAGCCATGGTCGGCTTGAAAACGCAAAAGCCGATTAGCCGATGGCAGGCTTCAGGCGTAAGGCGCCTCAATGGGGCTGACTTGCCCTCCTTTGACTTGCCGGCATCGATCATCCGGCCGGATGGCCCCGGCGGGCGGGCCTTCATGGTATATAACAACTACCGGGTATTTCTGAAGTGGAACCGTTCCCACAATTTTGCCCTGGCTGTGGGCCTGCTTTCCGATAAAATCGGAAACCTGTAGATGACGGATTCCGTGGGATTCGGGCTTGGGCAGTCCGATTCGGACCATGCATTTATCTTGACCTGTTCCTCTTTTAGTTTAAAATTAGATATATGTACATTATGAGAGTGCGTCACTCTTTAAAGGTGTCCGAAACGATGCCTGATATTCATGGGTTCTTTTGTTGGAGATCCTGTTGGACGATCCTTCCTCGGTAACGCTGATTCTAATCGCACTATTGGGTGTGTTGCTTGTCTTCTCCGGGTGTTTTTCAGCCACAGAGACGGCATTTTTTTGTTTAAACCGTATCGACCGTCGCCGATTGGTCAGTGAGGACTCAAGACGTGCCAGGCTGATCGTTCGCTTATTGAAACGTCCCCGCCGTTTGCTTTCCACGCTCCTTTTTGGCAACACTTTGGTCAACGTGGCTACATCCGCTACAGCAGCCTTACTGTTCGCCAGGGTGATGCATAGCCACAGCTTATGGGTGGCTATCGTCGTGGACACCGCTCTGGTTCTCCTATTTGGAGAAATTATTCCCAAAACCGTTTCTGTAAACAAGGCCCCCGCTTTTTCGAGGCGGGCGGTGATCCCCCTTAGGGCGTTCTCCTTGCTTTCCAGACCCTTGGTGGTTGTTTTTGATAGTTCGGCCCGCCTCATCCTGAGACTGCTCCGGGTTCCGGAAGAAACCAAGGATGCCCTCACCCCGTCGGAGATAGAAGTTCTGTTCGATGAGGTGGACCGGGAGGCCATAACCCCCCAGGAAAGACGTATCGCCGGTAATATCCTCCGCTTCTCTGAGACCACGGCACAGGAAATCATGACCCCCCGCGTGGATGTCATTGCCCTATCCCTACACAGCTCTCGGCCGGAAGTGGAACGGACGATGGTGGAGGCCCGTCATAGCCGCATCCCCGTTTACGAAGAAAGTCTCGATTACATTGTGGGCTTTGTCGGTGCCAAAGAGTTTTTCTTGAATCCGGAGCGCAAGATCAGCGAACTGGTGAACCCGGTGGGTATATTCCCCGAGGGAGCCAAAATTCACCATATCTTTCGGTATATGCAAAAGAACCAATTGAATATGGCTGCCATCGTGGATGAGTACGGTGTCACGGCGGGTATTGTCACCATGGAAGACCTCTTGGAACAAATCGTCGGTGAGATCTACGACGAATATGAAAAAGCCGAAGAGTTGATTCGTGGCGAGGCCGAAGATACGTGGTTGGTTCTGGGTCGGGCACCGGTTGAACAGGTGAACAAGGTCTGCGGCTTGTCTCTTTCGGAGGGGGAGTCTGTTACGTTGAATGGATATTTGTCGAACGAATTTGGACGGATTCCGGTGCCTGACGAGACTATCGAGCGGGGTGGTGCGTCGTTTAGCATTGTTGAATCAAAAAGAGGGCGAATCGTCAGCTGTCGCGTAAAGCGTTTGGAGTCAGAGGGATTCCTGAATGGCCGTTAATTTTATCCTCCTCGCCGTGTGTGTCTTGGGTTCCGCCTTCTCGTCCGGTTCTGAGATTGCCTTGGTTTCGGCAAGCCGGCGCAGACTCCAACAATTGGCTGCCGAAGGGGTGCACAACGCCCGCCGTGCCCTGGCGCTTATTGCGGAAAAGGATCGCACTTTGGCGGTCATTCTCATCGCCACGACGCTGTTCAACATTTCTTGCGGTGCTATCGGGACGATGATGTGTCAACAGTGGATGGGGCCTGCCGGGGCGGTGGTTGCCACGGTGGTGGTTACGTCACTACTGCTGGTGTTTGGCGAAATCGTACCCAAAGCACTTTTTCTCTACCATGCCGAGCAACTTCTTTCCAAAAGCAGTATGTTCTGGCGAATCTTTCTCTTTTTATGTGCTCCCGTCATCTGGCCCATAAATGTGGTGACCCGTATTGTGTGCCGCTTACTCGGAATTGGCGGAAAGCCCGCCTATTCGTCGAGTCGGGATGAAATAAAGTTGATTTTGGAGGAATCTGCCGAAAGCGGCGGATTGCCGCAAGATCAGCAAGTAATGCTTGAGTCGGCTCTGAATTATGCCACCACCATTGCCAGGGAAGTCATGGTGCCGATCTCGGAAGTAGCCCTGCTTCCGGAGACGGCGTCTACAAAAGAGCTTATGGATCTGGTTCGAGATGAAGGGCATACGCGAACGCCCGTATATAGAGAGCGGATTGACCAAATCATTGGGTTTGTCAATATCTTCGATCTGTTTTATGACACGCCGCAGAAGACGTATATTCGGCCTTATATCCGATCTGCCCGTCTGGTCCCGGAGACCAAGCAGATCGATAAATTGTTTGTGGAGATGCAGCTCAAACGGGAAAGTATCGCCGTAGTGGTAAACGAGTTTGGGGCCTGTTTCGGCATTATCACTCTGGAAGATATTATGGAGGAGATTTTTGGCGAGCTTGCCGATGAACACGAGGATCCCAGGCCGGAAATTCAAGACAAGGGCGGCGGGGTATACCATGTCGACGGAACGGCGGATATTGATGACCTGAGAAGCGTTACTGACATTGAAATTGAAAAGGCCGGTTTTGAGACGGTTGCAGGGTATGCCCTGTACCGTTTTGGGAAGATTCCCTCAAAAGGCGAGTCTTTCACCGACGGTTCTTTGACGGTAAGGGTGCTGGAGGCCGATCGCTATTCGATTAAGACGCTGGAAATGATAAGACACGATAGAAAGACAGATGTAGAGACATAGGCCCATTTTCAAAAAAGCCCTGGCCTTCATCAAGTGATTATGCAAGAATGAGAGTTAGTTGGGTGAAGTCAGGGGTTAAACGCCAGGCAACGGTGTACGTGAAAACATTTATTCGAAGGCACTTCCGGTTGAGATATGGTGAACGGCGTATTCGACGAGATCCTACGTCACTGGGTTATGTTGCGGGACGCGTTGGTCCTGGACCCGACGGTTTTAGCTGACCCGCATATCATTATTCGTCTCGCCGTTCAGGTTTTGCTCCTGGTTGGTTCCGGCTTTTTCTCAGGCTCTGAAACGGCTCTCTTTTCTCTTTCCCGCCTCGATCTTCAACGGCTTCGCAAAGAACGCAATCCGTATTCCGAGTCGATACACGCCCTTCTGGATCAACCGCGCCGGTTGATTATTTCTATTCTGTGCGGCAATGAACTGGTTAATGTGGCTTCTGCGGCCAACATGGCCGGTATCCTGGTTCACCTCTACGGAGCGGAAAAAGCCGGTTGGATCACCACCTTGGTCCTTGTCCCCTTGTTGTTGTTGTTTGGGGAGGTGACACCGAAGACCATCGCGGTTTCGGATCCCGTCCGTGTTACTACGGGGGTGGTCGCTGCGCCTATGAGTCTGTGGGTGAAGCTGGTGGCCCCGTTGCGTTGGGTCATACGGGGCGTGGCGGACCGTATTACTACCCTGATGGTCGGGGAAGAGGCCACAGCCGAGAATATATTGCAGGTGGATGAATTTCGGAGTCTTGTGGAAGAGGTTGCCGAGGAGGGGGAGCTGGATGCTACGGAGCGAGCACTCATATACAAGTTGCTGGAGGCCAACTACACGGAGATCGTCGAGATAATGACCCCCCGGACGCGCACCAAGTTCCTGAATTTGGACACGAGTGTTCCGGAAATGGTGGCGCATTTCAAATCATATCAACATTCCAGGGTGCCGGTCTTTCAGGGCCACAGAGACAACCTGGTGGGTTTTGTCCATGCGGAGGACATCCTGAGGCTGGTTATGGATGAAGTTGAACTGGCGATTTTGAAGCCTGTAGACATCATGCACCCGCCGGTTGTTGTGCCGCCGACCAAGAAGATTGACGAGATATTTGATTTTTTCCAGGCAAACAACGTTCGTGCAGCGGCAGTGCTTAACGAATTCGGGGGTGTGGAAGGTATCGTGACAATGAAAGATGTATTGACCTTCATTTTCGGCCAGATCTCGGGCGAAATCGCCGGCCAGGAATTCTACAAAGAGCAAGACGACAATGAATATGAAGTGCCGGGTGCCATGAAGTTGACCGATTTCAACACCCTGACCAACTTTGGCATTGAAGACCCCCGGATGACGACCATAGGCGGGGTGATTTTTCGACATTTGGATAGATTGCCCCAGGTTGGAGACAGTGTTGCGGTCGAGGGTATCGGACTCACCGTCCTGGAAATGGACGGTCATCGTATCGCCCGGGTTCGGGCAACGCGAGGTGCGGGTCGAGAAGATAATGATAGTGTTTC
>CAZHHS010000096.1:4644-7154 GCA_964532395.1 uncultured Desulfobacterales bacterium
ACAGGAAGGAAAAGCCCATTGGATAGCCTAATCATTTTGCCCATAATGGTGGTCTTGTTGTTATTGAAGGGATTCTTTTCCGGGTCGGAGATCGCCTTGGTCAACTCGGATAAGATTAAATTGCACCACAAGGCCAGCCAAGGCCATCCAGGTGCCAAACTGGTGCTCAAGTTGTTTCAGGCGCCGGACGTCTTATTGGTGACTACGCTTGTGGGCACGAACATCGTGACGGTCATTCTGGTAACCTTAGGCACGATATTGATGATACGGGTTTTTGGGCGTCTCGGTGACCTCTATGCTTTTATCGTGTATACGCCCATATTTTTGATCTTGGGAGAAGTCGTCCCCAAGAGCATATATCAGCAAAAGTCGGATGTCTTGGCGCCGATCATCGTCTACCCACTCAGGGTCTTTTCGGTCTTATTTTCTCCGATTACGTTTATTTTCGCCCGGGTGGCCAGACTCGCCGCACGCCTGATCGGCGGCGGGAAAGCCGATAGGAGCCTTTTTATTACCCGTGAATTGGTTCGCTCCGTCGTAGAGATGGCCGAAAGAGGGTCCAATATTGACGCTTTCGATCGGGGGCGGATTAAACGGGTGATCCGATTTGCGGAAACGACGGTGGGTGAAGCCATGATACCCGTGGCGGATATGACGGCCATCAATGGCAACAGGAGTATGGAATCGGCGATTTCTTTGGTTCGACGGCGGGGATACAACCGGCTGCCGGTGTATCAGGGCAATATCAGCAATATCATCGGTATCGTCACGATGACCACCTGGGATCTCATGGATTCGCAGCTGAAGGCGGCCAAGCTCTTGGATCGCATGAAACCCGCCCATTATGTGTCCGCCAATCAGACCATAGATCAGTTGTTGCCGGTGCTTCGCAGTCGAGCCGATCACATGGCCATCGTCGTGGATGAGTTTGGTTCGGCCATTGGGATGATTACCATGGAAGACATACTGGAAGAGGTCGTGGGAGAGATTGACGTGGGGTACGATTTTGAGGAATATCTTCCCCGCCGGAAGTGGGTCGTAGAATCCTTGGAAGACGGTGCCTATCTCGTCGACTCCCGTCTGCCCATTTCAGAGGCCAACGAAATCCTTTCCGCCTATTTCCCCACCGCTGAATCCCACACCATCGGGGGCCTGGTTATGGCACGATTACGGCATATTCCCAAGCAAGGTGAATCGATTCTGGAGTCGGGGTATAGACTAACCGTGGAAGAGGCGACGGAACGGGCGATCCGGAAGCTGCGTATTGAACCGGTGAGGTAGCGCTTCACCGGACGAATGTCATGAGTGGCGCCTTTTCCCCAGCTTTGAACAAAACAAAAAAAGGGCATTTCGCCGGATAAGCGAAAATGCCCTTTTTCTTTTTTGGTATGTCCGTTTAGACGACCGTTACATTCGTTGCGGCGGGGCCTTTGCTGCCCTGCTCAACGTCAAAGGTCACCCTGTCACCTTCATTAAGAGACTTGAAGCCCGAAGCGTTGATCCCTGTATGGTGAACAAATACATCCGGTCCGTCTTCTTGTTCGATAAAGCCGTAACCTTTTTGGTCGTTAAACCACTTTACAGTTCCATCTGCCATCGTGACACCCTCCTTTCCACAAAATTCTCATGGTTCCAAACTTGAGGTTGCCACTTTTGCAAATGGATTCTGCCTCAAAACGAAACCGGGACGTCCAACAATGACGACCCTTTACTGATTAATTAAGAGCATAATACCTTTTATTGTAAAAATCAAATAAATCTTTATTTAAATAGGCCGTGGCCCTGATTTTTTTATGGAAAGAAAATATCTGCGGTCTGTTCATAGTCGAGGTTGCCAGCCTTAAAGTCGGCCAACAGCTTCTTATTGTTATTATTATTCTTCAAGAAAACAATGGACAGGGGGTCTGAATAGACATAAATCCAGGGTCCTTGGTTTCTAATCATTTGTTGGAAAAAAGGACTTTGGGTTCCTAGGAGAATGTCCGCGGGATAGTTGCTGAGCAGTCGTTTCCAATTTGCCGGATGGGCCTGGGCGGCGAAATGGTTGTCGATCACGGATTCGGGATAAACGGTACGAAACCGCCCGTCAATGGATACCCGGCAATCGGGGTAAAGATGCCAGATCGCGTATTCGCCCCAGTCAAAGGGGACAAGCAGGTTTCCGTGCATCTGGTTTGTACTAAGGAATCGAATAGCCCCTACGGGATATTCCGCGGGATCCACAATAATTCGACATCTGGAAGCCACATACGGTCGTACGCCGCCATAGAGGAGGTATGCCGCCAAAAGGGTGACGAAGACGGCCAGCAGATGTGCGGAGCTCCGGGTCAGCTTGAGGTCTTTTCGTCGATAATTCATCCATTTAACCAGACCCGAAGCCCGGAAAGAGAGATAAGGGCATGCGGTGATGCCAAAAAAGGGGATGTGGCGACGATGAAGCACGGCGGCTGCAAGGCATGCGGCAGCGATTAGAATTTGCCAGGTTTCGTCCCCTTTGGGTTTCCTGGATA
>CAZHHS010000097.1:0-7098 GCA_964532395.1 uncultured Desulfobacterales bacterium
CTAAACAACAGACCTTGTTTCGCAGACTTCCCGGTGTTGACCACGTACTAGACCTATGGGACGAAAGCGAGTTCGACAAATCGGTTCCCAAGCCCGTGGTGGTACAATCCATCCGAAATGTCATCGAGGATTTGCGGTTACGGATTCTGACCGCTCCTGATGCCATGGATGAGACCCTTTTTTCTGATGCCCAACTGTTGCGGCTTACCAAAGGTGCTGTGGAAGAGAAGATGGGGTTTAACCTGACACGGGTCATCAATGCGACAGGGGTGGTTATACATACCAACTTGGGGCGCTCCCTATTGGCGCCTGAGGTTGCCGAACACGTTGACCGGATTACCGCTCGGTACTCCAATCTGGAGTTTGATCTTGGTACAGGAAAGAGAGGGTCCCGGTACAGTGCTGTTGAGGACATTTTGTGTGAGATCAGTGGTGCCGAGGCGGCAATGGTCGTAAACAACAATGCAGGTGCCGTATTTTTGACCCTTGAGACCCTGGCCAGAGGCAAGGAGGTGATTGTCTCCCGGGGAGAGTTGGTAGAGATCGGGGGGTCCTTTCGAATTCCCGACGTTATGACCCGAAGCAATGCCACGCTGGTAGAAGTCGGTACCACCAACAGGACCCACCCCGCGGACTATGAGCGGGCGATCGGGGCGGAAACGGCACTGCTCCTAAAGGTTCATACCAGCAATTATGCCATTGTCGGTTTTACTTCGGATGTCCCGTTGGCCGAGCTGGTCGCCCTGGGGAAAAAACACCACCTGCCGGTTATGAAGGACTTGGGGAGCGGCAGCTTTCTCGACCTTTCCCGGTACGGCCTGATCCACGAGCCGACTGTACAGGAAACCGTCTCTGCCGGTGCCGACGTGGTTTCTTTCAGTGGGGACAAGATGCTTGGTGGGCCCCAGGCCGGCATCATCGTGGGCAAGAAAGACGTTGTCGAGCGTATCAAAAGGAACCCGGTGAACCGGGCCCTGCGGATTGACAAGATGACCTTGGCCGCTTTGGAGGCGACACTCCATATGTATCGGGATGAACGTAAAGCCGTGTCCCAAATTCCCACATTGCGGATGTTGACGCTGCCTATCGAGGAAATCGCCAAAAAGGCCAAGCGACTCAGAAACGGAATAAAACGGATCGGTGAAGAGCGTCTCAAGGCCGAATTATTTGATGGGTCCTCTCGGGTAGGCGGTGGATCCCTTCCGCTCCAAGAGCTTCCCACCAAATGTGTGGGAATCCAGGTAACCGGGCTGTCCGCCAGCAGACTGGAACGTCGCATGAGAAAATCCTCTCCCCCGGTGGTCGGACGGATTGAAGAGGATTGGATGATTATCGATTTGCGGACCGTTCAGACCGAGGAGATTCCCATGATTTCCGATACCCTCAAAGAAATATTGAGGCATGTCTAGTTCTGAAAGCCATAGTTTCGGAGCGGAAGCCCTCGAATCCCACTTTCCCGGGATGTTAACCGGTGAGGCCTTTAAGTGCCGTGTTGAGGGGCTGGCTCATCAAACCCCACGGTTTGCCGTGTTGGTTGTTTCCATCGATGACTTCGAAAAAAGACTCAAGGATTTCGGAGAAACCCTTTTTTTGCCGCGTTTGATTCAGCTTCCCCGGGTCTTGATGGATATGAACCCAGCAGGGGAGATCACATGGGGCCGTCTCGGTCCCCATGTTTTTGGTCTCTTTTGCCCCAATTTGGGGGAGGAGGCAGCGGTGGATCTTGCCAAGGTCCTGCAGCGGCGATATGCAAGTGCCACCGACGAGACGGTCTCTGTGGGGCTGGCCGTATATCCCTTCGGTCCTTTTGAGCCGGTGACGATCTTGGAAAATGCCTGGAAAGCCTTGGCTCATGCCTCTTTTTTCGGCGCCCATACAGTCACCCCTTTTGACGCCGTTAGTTTGAACATCAGTGCCGACAAGCTGTATCAAAACGGGGACGTAGAAGGAGCGATCGCCGAATATGAAACGGCTGCCGGGATAGACCCCGGGAATCTAAATGTCTATAACAGTCTGGGTGTATGTTACGGGGTGCAGGGAGATCTTGACAAGGCCATCGGTGCTTTCGAGACAGCTGTGGCCATAAGCCCCGAAGATGTCATGGCTACCTACAATCTGGGATTGACCTATCTGAAACAGAAGAAACGCAATAGAGCCCTGGAGCTGTTTCTTCGGGCCCGTTCGCTGGATGGCCAAAACCCGGACATCGCCGGCCACATTGGGATGTGTTATCAAGAGATGGGGGAAATAGACAACGCCATCGACTATCTGGAGGCGGCGGCGGAAAGGATATCCGTGGGATTGGGTGTCTTTCGGGCATTGGCGGATTGCTATGCGGCGAAGGCAGACTTCCGTAAGGCGGCGAAGTTCTATGAAAAGGCGATCAAGACATCGCCGCGAGATGCCAAGAGCCTCAACAGCCTGGCGCATGTGTACGGTATTTTGGGGGAAAATCTTGAAATCGCCATCGTATTGGCTGAGGAAAGCGTCACCATTGCCGGCGATAACGGGCTTTACCAACGTCGATTGGGAGAATTGTACATGAAGCGGGGTGATTACGAGAAGGCGAGGGCGACGTTGGCTCATGCTCATGAACTGGGCCATCCCTGTGACGCACTGATCGAAGAGGTTCGAACCAAGGCCCAGGAAAGGTAGTGCTCGGTGAAAGACGTCATATTCAACACGGTAGCGGAGAGTACCGAGGTGATGGCGGGTTTCTTCAGGGAGAATGTCGGGTCCGTTGAAGAGGCGGCCCGCCAATTGGCTTCCTGCTTCGCGTCAGGCCACAAGCTGCTCATTTTCGGCAACGGAGGCAGCGCATCGGATGCCCAGCATATTGCAGCGGAGTTTGTGAATCGATTCACCGTTGAGAGAAGGCCTTTGCCCGCCTTGGCGCTGACCACGGATACGTCCGTCTTGACGAGTATTTCCAACGATTATTCTTTTGAGCATGTCTTTTCCAAGCAGATCACAGCCCTGGGGGACAGGGGAGATATTGTCCTGGGGATAAGCACCAGCGGGAATTCAGTTAATGTCAATGCCGGGCTGGAAGCGGCTCAAAAGCGGGACCTCTACACCATGGGGTTGGCGGGTTGTGGCGGTGGTGAGCTGAAAAACCGTTGTGATTTGTCCCTCATCGTTAATTCCGACAAGACACCCCGTATTCAAGAGACCCATATCCTGATCGGGCATATCCTATGCGACCTGACCGATCGGATTCTTTTCCCCGAGCTTTTTTATGATTAACCGCCTTGGCCTTGATTGTACGGGGCAGGGGATGGCGTGAGATGAAAACCTACAGGCCCATCGATATTCCGGTGCTGCGGACATGTACGCTGAAGTCCAGAGCCAGTAAGGTAGACCGTGGTGATTTCGGCAAGCCATGGCTACCGGGGGGAACCTTTGCCGATTTCTTGGCCTCATTACCGAATATCCTGGGTGCCGATGACCTGAGAGGGCTCGCCGGGGCCATCGTGGCGTCTCATCGGGCAGAGAAGCCGGTTATGATGGCCATGGGCGCCCATGTTATTAAGGTGGGTCTAAATCCCATTGTTGCGGACCTGATAGAACGGGGGATCCTTTCGGCCGTGGCGCTGAATGGTGCTGGAATTATACACGACGTGGAAGTGGCCATGATCGGAAGGACCTCAGAAGATGTCCAAAAGGGCTTGGAAGACGGTGCTTTCGGCATGACCAAGGACTCGGCAGACTTTTTGAACCAGTCCATCGCTCAAGCCGCTGCCACAGGGGAAGGGCTCGGGGCTGCCGTGGGGCGACATATTGTGGAAACCGATCTTCCTTATGTGGGCGAGAGTATCCTGGGTGTTGCCTATCGTCGGGGTATTCCTGCAACCGTACATGTCGCCATGGGAACCGACGTCCTCCACGTTCACCCGGAGTTTGATCCAACGGTCGTGGGGGCAGCGAGTCATCGGGATTTTCGACTCTTTGCGTCGGTGGTTTCGGATCTGGAGGGTGGTGTCTATTTAAACGTCGGTTCGGCGGTTATTCTTCCTGAAGTCTTTTTAAAGGCCCTGACCTTGGTAAGAAATATGGGTGCTGAGGTAAAGTCCTTTACGACGGCCAACCTGGACTTTATTCGTCATTACCGACCGATGGCCAACGTGGTTACGCGTCCCACGAGCCTCGGCGGGACGGGGTATAGTCTCGTCGGCCACCACGAGATTATGTTTCCCCTCCTTGCCGCCGCGATTATTGAAGCCCTCGCTTCTTGACGCCCCTGCAGAATCGAGTTTATCCATTCTGTAATTGTCATTCTCACTGGAAGCTGGTATTTTTGCTGTTTATCATAACTGATCGGAGGAACTTTTAAAGGAGAGGAAAAATGCCGATTTTTGAATACTATTGTAAGACGTGTGAAAAGGATTTCGAGGTCCTGGTCTTGGGCAAAGAAAAGGTGGCCTGTCCGACATGTAAGGGCAAGAAGGTCAGCCGGCTGCTTTCCAAGGTCAGCCATAAGAGTGACAGCGGGTTCACCAGTTCGGAAGGCGCTAGTTGTAGTTCCTGTAACGCAAGCAGTTGCAACACGTGTGGACACTGATGAGTATGGAAAAGACGGTTCGCATCGGGACAAGAGGCAGTGCCCTGGCGGTGTGGCAGGCCGAATGGGTCAAGGCCCAGCTCTCGGCGTTTCATCCGGGATGCCGTATCGAGTTGGTGAAGATAAAGACGACCGGGGATAAGATCCTCGACGTACCGCTCGCCCAAGTGGGCGGCAAGGGGCTTTTTGTAAAGGAGATTGAGACGGCTCTTTTGGAAGGACATGTGGACATTGCCGTGCACAGCATGAAGGATATGCCGGCGGAGGTGCCGCCGGGGCTGTGCATCGGCGCCGTGCCCAAAAGGGAAAACCCCCTGGACGTGTTGATCTCAAAGGATGCCAAAACCTTCGATCAGCTGCCCCAGGGCGCTCGGTTAGGCAGCAGCAGCCTGAGACGGGGTGCCCAGGTTCGGCATTTACGGCCGGATATCGTGGTGTGTGGCTTGAGGGGGAATCTGAATACGCGACTCAGAAAACTGGAAACGGAAGACCTGGACGCCATCATCTTGGCAGCGGCAGGTATAACCCGGTTGGGCCTTGCCGAACATGTTACCGAGTATATCCCAGCCTCGGTCATGTTACCGGCCATCGGCCAGGGGGCGTTGTCTATAGAAATGCGAGAGGCGGACGAGGATACCAAGGCGTTGATCGCCCCATTGGATGACAGAGAAACGCGCGTCACCGTGGAGACAGAGCGCGCATTCTTGGCCCGTTTGGAAGGGGGATGTCAGGTCCCGATTGCCGGGCAAGCGAAGCTGGTTGGTCAAGAGATCGAATTCACAGGGCTTATCTCGGAAGTCGATGGCTCTCTCCTGCTGCGGGAGACGGTTTCCGGGCCGGTGGAACGGCGACTGGAACTGGGTGAAGAATTGGCGGAACGGCTTTTGGGGCAAGGCGGCAGGGAAATCCTCAACGAGGTATATGGTCGTTCCGCACAGGACGTACAAAGATGAGCGTGGGCAAGGTCTATTTGGTCGGGGCCGGTCCCGGCATGCCGGATTTGATCACATTGAGAGGCGTAAAATGTTTACATGAGGCCGATGTGGTCATTTATGATTTTCTGGCCGCCAATTTGTTACAGCATGTCCCTGCCGGTACGGAAACCATTTATGTGGGCAAAAAGCAGGGTAAGCACACCGTCCATCAAGAAGCCATAAACCAGATGCTCGTTGACAAGGCGCGGCAAGGGTGTGCCGTCGTCCGTCTGAAGGGGGGTGATCCGTTTATTTTTGGACGCGGGGGTGAAGAGGCGAGGGTCCTCGCAGCTCACCGGATTGCTTTTGAGGTGGTGCCGGGAGTTACGGCCGGGGTGGCGGCGGCGTCGTTTGCCGGTATTCCCCTGACCATGCGTGGGTACAACACAAGTGTGGCGTTTGTGACAGGCCACGAAGATCCGACGAAGTTGGTGTCTACAATCGAATGGTCCAAGCTGGCCGCGGGCGTGGGCACCCTGGTCATCTTTATGGGTGTTAAGAACCTCGCCGATATCGTTGAGCGCCTCATTGTCGGTGGACGGGATCCGCAGACGCCGACCGCCGTTGTTCGGTGGGGGGCGACGCCTTCTCAGTTCACCGTGGTCGGTACCTTGGATACCATTGTGGATCGCGTGAGAGAGTCGGGACTCAAACCGCCGGCGGTCATCGTAGTGGGAAAGGTGGTGGAACTGCGGAACCAGATAAACTGGTTTGAGGAAAAGCCGCTCTTCGGAAAGACGGTGGTGGTGACCCGAACACGACGGCAAGCCAGCGAGCTGGTCGCCAAACTCTCCGCCTTGGGTGCCGAATGCCTGGAATGTCCTACCATTGAGGTGGTACCGCCGGATGACTGGTCGCCCCTGGATCGGGCGATCGAAAGACTCGAACGGTATGATTGGCTGGTTTTAACGAGTGTCAACGGGGTAGATTTCTTTTTTGAACGCTTGTTTCAGCAAGGTAGAGACGTGCGGGCGCTGGGCGGGGTGCGAACGGCCACAATTGGCCCTGCCACGGCAAGACGCTTGCGCGATGTCGGTCTGAGAAGCGACATTATCCCGGAAAGTTACGTTGCTGAATCGGTCATTGATGCCTTCCAAGGTGAGATCTTGGATGGAAAACGGATTTTACTTCCTCGGGCCAAGGAAGCCAGACCTATACTCCCGGTGGAACTTCGAAAGATGGGCGGGCACGTGGATGAAATCGCCGCCTATCAAACCGAACAGGTTTCCGAAGGGATGAGCAGGTTGATTGGACGCCTGGAAGATCATACCGTCGATCTGGTAACGTTTACCAGCTCATCGACGGTGAAAAATTTTAAGGCTGCGTTACCGCCGGATCGGTTCGATGAATTGATGAGTGGTGTCAAGACGGCTTGTATCGGTCCCATAACGGCGGAGACAGCGAGGCAGTTGGGATTCCATGTTGACATCGAAGCAACCGAGTACACGATTTCCGGTCTCTGTGAGGCTATCTTGACTTACTACACCAACGTGTCCGGCTCTGATGAAACGTCCGGCTAGTTCTTGCGGCATTGAGAAAGGAATAGGACCATGAAACAACGGG
>CAZHHS010000098.1:0-7042 GCA_964532395.1 uncultured Desulfobacterales bacterium
TATCCGAGAGGCGCTATCAGGACCTGGTCAACAGTTCGCCGGACATCATTTACACATTGGGTCTCGACGGTCGGTTTACATATGTCAATCCGGCCTGGGAGAAAATCTTGGGTCACAAAGCGGAAGAGGTGGTGGGGCGGACCGTGGCCGATTTTGCCGGAAGGGATTCCAGACAACGGTACACGGATTTATTTGATCGCGTCAGACATAACGGAGAAACCATACGGGATACCTCCTGTACGTTAGGGGATAAGGAAGGAAAGCGCCGGGTTTTTAGCTTGAGTGGTGCGCCCAACCTTGACGGAAACGGCAAGGTCTCCGGGGTGGTCGGCGTATTAAAAGACGTTACCGAGCAGGTCAGACTGGAATCTCAATTGACCCAATATCAGAAGATGCAAGCAATCGGGACGCTGGCCGGTGGCGTCGCCCATGATTTCAACAATCTGTTAATGGGTATACAGGGACGGGCATCATTGATGTTTTTGAACATGGATTCCGACCACCCGTACTATGAACACCTGAAAGGCATAGAAGGCATCGTGGAAAGTGGGGCCAATCTCACCAAACAACTCCTTGGATTTGCCAGAGGTGGTAAGTACGAGGTAAGACCGACGGATCTGAACGAGTTGGCGTCTAAGACGATCCAGATGTTTGGTCGGACAAAGAAAGACATTAAGGTTCATACCGATTACGAGCGGGACATTTGGGTGGCCGAGGTGGATCGAGGCCAGATAGAGCAGGTGTTGCTCAACATATATGTCAACGCCGGGCATGCCATGCCGGAAGGCGGAAACTTGTATATTCAGACCCGAAACGTCACGTTAAGCGACAATGGGGTCCGTCCCTACGGAGTGGTACCGGGCAAGTATGTGAAGATCTCCGTCAAAGACACAGGTATAGGGATGGATGCGGAAACACTTCGCCGGGTCTTTGAACCATTTTTTACCACCAAGGAGATGGGTAGGGGGACCGGGCTGGGGCTGGCGTCCGCATACGGAATCATTAAGAATCATAAGGGGATTATTGACGTGATGAGCAAGGAAGGCGAGGGGACGGTTCTGGATGTCTTTATTCCGGCCTCGGGAGAAAAGGTTCCTGAGAAACGGGAAGAACCGACCGCCCTTGAGAAGGGTAGCGAAGTGGTGTTGTTGGTCGACGATGAAGAAATGATTATCGAGGTGGGCCAGGAGATCCTGGAAGAAATGGGATACAAGGTCTTTTTGGCCAGGAACGGCAAGGAGGCGGTAAACATTTATCAGGAGAACAAAGACGAGATTGATATGGTGATTTTGGATATGATTATGCCCGATATGGGCGGGGGGGAAGCCTATGACCGGATAAAGGAGATAGAACCGGAGGCAAAAGTGCTACTGTCCAGTGGATACAGTATTGAAGGTCAGGCCAGTGAAATTATGGCCAGAGGGTGCAACGGGTTTATCCAGAAGCCCTTCTCGGTTAAACAGCTTTCTCACACCATACGACAAGTGCTGGACGGATAAATCGGGAAAGTGAGAATGAGACGCGGACCGGCTATGAAGATCGACCGTCGGTGTTCGCTTATTGCGGCGCATGCCTTAAGATGTCTGGAAGATATTCCCTCCCAACAGGCGGACCGGTTCTGTCGGTGGCTCCAGGCCTCAGCGCCTATTTTCTGTGCGGCCCAGGGGCGGTCCGGATACATTTTGCGTTGTTTCTGCATGCGACTCATGCATATGGGATATTGCGCACACTTCGCCGGTGATACGGTCACTCCGCCCATCGGCGAGGGGGGAATGCTGGTTGTTTTGTCCGGTTCGGGGCGCACGTCCTGCACCTGTGGCCTCGTAGAGCGAGCGAAGCGTGCCGGTGGGCGGACATTCGGCATTCTGGGGACAAAATACTCACCCATGGAAGCACACCTGGACGCCGTCATTCATATTCCGGTTGTGCCGGTAGAAGAGGTGGATGCCGACAACGAGCCATTTGTACAGGCTCTCGGCTCTCCGTTCGAGCAAGCGGCGTTCCTGTTCCTCGAGGGCGTTTCCCATGCCCTTTTTGTACAGCATGGAAGTGATCAGCGGATGTTGCAGCAAAGACACACCAACTTGGAATAATTCGAGTACCTCCGGCCCTTGGTCCTTGCGGAGACTGTCTGCTGCAAGGGGTGGGACCGGATATCGTTTATCTTTGAGGTAAGCTATGAGACCGGTAATTCAATTGGCTCTGGATTTTGTTGATCTTAACCGGGCGGTTAAGACCGCCGAAAAGGCTTTGACAGGTGGGGTGGACTGGTTTGAGGCGGGCACGCCATTAATAAAAAGCGAGGGATTGCAGAGCGTTCGTGAGCTCAGGCGGCTTTTTCCGGGACACAAGGTCGTTGCAGACATGAAAATTATGGATGCCGGTCGTATCGAAGTGGAAGCGGCGGCCAAAGCCGGGGCGGATATCGTGGACGTGTTGGGCGCCGCCAGTGATGCGACCATCCGGGAGTCCGTTCAGGCGGCTCGCAATTATGGAACCCGGATCGTGGCCGACCTCATTGCTGTTGGGGACCCCGTTTCCCGGGCGATAGCTTTGGAAAAGATCGGAGTGGACTTTATCACGGTGCACTGTGCCATAGACGAACAGATGGAGGGCAAAGACCCCTTTGAGACCTTGCGACAGGTCGCGGCAGCTGTTTCGGTTCCCGTGGGTGTGGCTGGGGGAATCAACTCCGAGACGGCTCCTATGGCGATTGAGGCCGGGGCGTCAATCGTTGTGGTGGGAGGCGCTATCTCCAAATCAGTGGATCCCTCTGATGCCGCCGCAGTCATCAAACGGGCGATGGAGAATAAGACCCCGATTGCGACAAAACTCTTTAAGAGGGGGTCTGCGCAACAGGTTCGGCAAATCCTTGAGCAGGTGTCTGCTGCCAATCTATCGGATGCCTTACACCGGGGTGGCGTGACAAAAGGCCTGGTCCCATTATCTGCGGGGTCGAAGATTGTAGGCCGAGCACTGACCGTCCGGACGTATCCGGGGGATTGGGCCAAGCCCGTCCAGGCCATAGACATGGGGGAGCCCGGAGACGTGATTGTGGTTGACGTCGGCGGCGTGGGGCCGGCCGTTTGGGGTGAACTGGCCACCCACTCGGCGATCCAAAAGGGGCTTGCCGGCGTTGTCATTGATGGTGCTATTCGGGATAGCCATGATATCGCGGCCCTCAAGTTTCCCGCTTTTTCGCGGTTGGTGATGCCCAATGCCGGTGAACCCAAGGGGTTTGGAGAAATCGGCGTGCCCGTTACCATAGGGGGGCGAAAAGTTGAAACAGGTGACTGGATTCTGGGGGATGATGACGGTATTGTCGTTTTGCCCAAGACACTGGCCACGGAATATGCCAACCGGGCGATGGACGTGTTGGAAAGGGAAAACCGCATCCGCGAGGAGATAAAGGAGGGTAGTACGCTTAGTCAAGTAACCGAGTTGCTCCGATGGGAAAAACAGTGACCTGTCTTGAATTATCGCTCTGAAGCCTTTTTTCCTCGGAGACGTTGGGCCTTCTTCCTGGCGGTTTTTATCATATTGACGGTGACGATATAGGCGATGGCTCCCAAGGCGATACCGGCGATTCCGCCTCCGATGAGCAGAGACATAAAGACGTGCTTTCCCGAGTTCCAAAGACTTTCCCAGGAGGGATTCGAGAAAAAGAATGGGTGAACCGGATAACCGAGCAGTTTTGCCCCGAGCTGGTAATTGATCCAATAAATAACCGGTGCGGTGGCCGGGTTGGTAACCCAGACGGCAGCAGCGGCGGCCACCTTGTTGATCTTAAAAAAGGCCGCGATTGCTACGGCGATACACATCTGAAACCCCAAGGTCGGTGACATGGCGACAAAGAGCCCCACCGCACTTCCCCACGCAATCTGTTCAGCACTGCCATGGAGCCGGATGAATCGGTTATAGAAATATGTTAAAAACCGTTTGATCGGTGGTTGCTGCCGATCGGAATCTGTTCCCCCGCCGGGGGGCGCGGCGAGGTGGGGTGTGTGCCGATCTGCGATCGGGAAGTCTTCAGGTGGGGGATCCGTTTGTTTTAATGCCGGTTTCATTGGTCGGACGATATGATACCTTCCATTATCCTTCCCCAGAGTGCTTTTCGTTTATCAAGAGTCGGGCCCAAATTCCACAAAAATTTGCCTCGGGCATTCCGAGAACTCTCGTCGGGGGGAGGTGTCGCCGCCGGGGCGCCCTTCCGTATCCTGAATTGACAATGGGTAGGTGTTGAACTAAACTGTGCCGCAATCAGAACAGGGTTATCGAAAAGGTTCCTCACAGGTAGGTGTTTATGGGAAATGCCTCTCAAACAGGCGAAGTGATCAATATCGGCTCTTTACAGGTTATGCTCGCGCAGCCGGCGGATCTTCCTTTGCGGTGGGTGGGTCAAAAAGAACTTATCAAGCAGGTTCTTGCTGCGTGGATGGTTATTGACGAAAAGGACACGCCGTTTAATCCGCGCATTGTGGGCAAACCGGGGGTCGGTAAAACGACACTCGGTTATGCCGCAGCAAGACGGCTTAAACGGTCTGCGTATTTGTTGCAAGCGACCATGGATACCCGTCCGGAAGATTTGATTATCATGCCCGTGATCGGCGAAGACGGGCGCGTGAGATATGCGGCCAGCGCTTTGGTCACCGCCATGATCAAAGGCGGGGTATGTATCTTGGACGAAGGAAACCGGATGAGTGAAAAATCATGGGCTTCTTTGGCGCCGTTGTTGGACGACCGGCGGTATGTGGAATCAATTATTACGGGATTGACCATTCCCGCTCATAAGGACTTTCGGTTTGTCGCGACAATCAACGAAGATGCATCCACATATGAGATTCCCGAATATATCCATTCCAGACTGCAGCCTCAGGTGTTTGTTGATTTTCCCGAACGGGAAGACGAGTTGATGGTCCTGAAAGAGAATCTACCCTTTGGAGACGAGGATATTCTGAATTACATGGTGGACTTTCTGCAGCGGGCCCATATGGCGGATGAGGTTTATTCCGTTCGGGACGGGATCAATATGGCCCGGTATGCCTTGAAGATGATTCACGGCACCGGGATGGCAAGCGGGGAGGCCGTTCGGATGGCTATCGTAAACGTGCTCGGTGACGAGGCCCTGCGATATGAAAGATAGTAATTGATGTCGAGTTGTTTGGCGCCCTTCGGTCCCATATACCCGTTCCCGATTGTACACTACCGCATGGAGTTTGCCGACGCGCTGCGAGACGCTTATTTTCGACTTGCGCCGGAGGCGATTGCTGTTGAACTTCCCCGTTCACTGGCCGAGGTCGTCAAGAAAGGCATTCGGCGGCTGCCGGAACTCTCCGTTGTACTTTACGAAAATGCCGATGGGGAGCCCATATATCTTCCTGTTGAGCCGACCGATCCCATGACGGAGGCAGTGCGGCTCGCTTTGGAAAGTGGCTTGCCGCTCTATTTTGTGGATCTTGATTTGGCGGCCTATCCGGTTTATCGAGACCATGTTCCCGACCCCTATGCGGTCCATCGCTTGGGCATTCATGCCTATCTGGAGCTCTATTTTCATCAGTATAACTTCGCCAGCGACGACCTTGATGTCAGGCGGGAGGCGGGTATGGCCTACCGGCTTCAACAACTGGCGGATAAACATGACAAGGTCTTTTTCGTTTGTGGTTTGGCGCACCTGCAAGGGGTGCGGGAAGCCTTCTTTCGACCTCAAGCCCAGCCGCTGGAAAGCGCCAAGCAGACCCGGGTGAGTCTGTTTAATTTGCATCCCGACGACCTGCCCGAGGTGGTGAGTGAGTCGCCCTTCTTAACCGCTGTATATGAATACCGCCGCGGCGAACTTCCCTCGGAACCGGAATTGTCCAAGTACACAGTGAGAAGGAAACTGGGGCTTCTGACCCTGATGGATGGGGGCAAAGCGTCTTGCAGCCAAGAGGAGGCACTGGATGCCTCGATAAGATGGGCGGTACATCAGATTCCATCAGGCCCCCTGGACCGCCAGTTGGCTATCTTGCGGTTGTTCGATCAGGCCGCCCGCCACTACAAACAGGATACGGGGGAAGCAGTCCAACGATGGCAGAAACGTGCCTTTTTCCGGTTTTCGAGGAATTATGCGTTTTTGGAGAGTAGGTTGATTGCCGATTTTTATCAGTTCTTAATTGCTGCCCGGAGTTGTGTAGACGACAATTTCTGCTTCGCCTTTTGGCGACTCGGTGCTTACTATCCGTGGCAGCAGCCTGAGACCAGCATCCCCACCATTCGGATGAAGGCCGACATGTTATGGCTGGGAACCCGGAAGATGCGCATCCGCCGGATGGTGCCCAGGGTGAAGCGCAGACCTGTGTTCATTCCCAAACGGCGTAGAATTAAGGAAAGAAGACCGGGTGAGTGGATAGAGGGGTTTAATGATCCCTATATTTGTTCATATCCGCCTGAAGACATCGCCATTGAAAACTATGGGGGGTTTCTCAAATCTAAGGGCGCCCACGTATTGGCCTCCAACGAAGCCGTCAGTGTCCCCTTTGAAACAAGTATCCTGGACGGTATCGACATGCGGGAAACGGTGCGACACATGGACGAGGGACGGTTATATGTCAAAGAATTTCAGAAGGTCAAGGGCGGGGTGGGATCCGTCGTAGTGATCTTTGACGAAGACGACCGGGATAACCGGTATCCCTATTTGATGACCTGGCTTGGTGAACACGATCAGGAGTCGGACATGGCTTTTTACGCCACCGATCCGTCGGCCCACATCGTCGGCCCTGGGATATCGAGATGTACTTACGGGGGATTTCTGATGACCTATCCGCCCCTGAGGCTGGCGGATGTGTGGGGCGATCCGGAATATGGGTGGACGCGATCTAAGGCCGAGCAACTGCTCTTGGCGGGTTTGGAATATAGTATGGAAAAGTACGTGGTATATGTGGCGAAATCCGCGCCCCGTTCATTTATGAAGCAGGTGGCTTCCCGGTGGCACAAACAAATCATTTACATCCCATTAGGCCAGCTTTCTCCCGTTAAGATAAAGGAGATTCGAACACTGCACGTA
>CAZHHS010000099.1:0-309 GCA_964532395.1 uncultured Desulfobacterales bacterium
CATCCTGAACCATCCCCAAAAACCCACCGGTTTCCCACATGGGCGTTTTCACCCGACCAAAGCTTTCTTCCATCAATCTGTCCAGTCGGCCAAACATATAAGGTCCAAAGAGACATAGCGTGGAAAGTCCTGCTAGCAGAACGGCCACTGAGGATACATCCTGGCTTTTGGCCACCTGTCCCTTTTTTCGCGCTTCTGAGCGTTTTTTGGGAGTAGCTTTTTCCGTTTTGTCTTGCAGGTCATCCTGTGCCACGACTAAACCCTCATAAGCCGCATCATGACGGTGAGCATCCCGTCAAACTCACCCAC
>CAZHHS010000099.1:319-6895 GCA_964532395.1 uncultured Desulfobacterales bacterium
ATGCCGCACTGGTCAATAACAGGGCGGCGATAGCCGGGGCGCCGACTTTAATGGCCATGGAAAACATTTCTCCCGACGCCTCGAGAATACGATTGAATACGCCCTCCCCGAGTCCGAAAGACCCAACCTTGATGATTGAAAAGCTGTTGGCCAGCGTCTGGAGCAAGACGTGATGGCCGTTTAACATGAGAAACAGTAGGAGTGCGACCCAGTATCCGAGCTGCGCCAGAATCGATCCTTGTGTTCCCGTCTCCGGATCCAAAACGTTGGCAATGGCAAACCCCATTTGAAAACCGACCAGTTGCCCTCCCAGCTGTACCGCGGCGAAAAAGAGGCGAACCACCAAACCGATAATAAATCCCAACACCAGCTCGGAGAGCAGCAATCCCGCGGAATCCAACAGGCCCTCAGGAAAAAGTCTCGGGTCGGGTTTTGCGATTGGAAAAAGGAGTATGGTAATCATCAATGCCAGTCCCGCCTTGACCGATTTGGGGACCATCATGCCGCCGAATACCGGAAACATAAACAACACCACACTGATCCTGACGAGTATCAGGAGAAAACTTTTAAACTGTTCCGGTGACAGCCCGAGAAGATCCATAAAACCGTGTTCCTACCGAATATACATTGGAATATTGGTTATACAGTTGTGCCCGAAATCGATGAGCTTTTGGAGCATCCAGTTGGAAAAAAAGAGTAGGCCCAACAGAACAACCAGTATTTTGGGTACAAAGGTCAGGGTCATTTCCTGAATCTGTGTCACCGCCTGAAATACGCTGACCGCCAATCCGACAATCAGCCCCAGTCCCAACATGGGCATGGCTACCAATATCGTCACCTTTATCGCCTCCTGAGCAAACCCCACGATGAATTCCGGTGTCATGTCATCCTCCCACGAAGCTTCTGACTAAAGATCCCACAATGAGATGCCAGCCATCCATAAGCACGAAGAGGATCAGTTTAAAGGGCATGGATATCATAATCGGCGGCAACATCATCATCCCCATGGAAAGGAGCACACTGGCGATCACCATATCGATGATCAAAAACGGGATATAGAGAAAAAAGCCGATGATAAAGGCGGTTTTGAGTTCGCTCACCAC
Organism: uncultured Desulfobacterales bacterium; assembly: GCA_964532395.1. Taxonomy (GTDB): domain Bacteria; phylum Desulfobacterota; class Desulfobacteria; order Desulfobacterales. The sequence continues at coordinate 1,423 of CAZHHS010000099.1, forward strand.
AAATGCCGGAATCAAGACGGAAGACGGAATATCACTCGAGTCGTTCGGCTTGTTCATTTTGGCCATCCCCACAAATAATTCGAGATCCTTTTTCCGCGTTTGTTTAAACATGAATTGACGCACCGGTTCCATCGCAGCCGTTAATGCCTCGGACTGCGATATCTCTTCCCCAAGATAGGGCTGAATGGCATTATTATTGACCTTCTGCCAAACCGGCATCATGATGAAGAAAGTCAAAAACAGCGCCAGACCGATCATCACCTGGTTCGGCGGCATTTGATGAGTTCCCAAGGCATGACGCAAAAAGGAAAACGCCACAGCCAATCGGGTAAATGAGGTCATTAAAATCAGGATCGCAGGAGCCAGAGACAGAACGGTCAGAAGCGCAACGATTTGAAGCAAAACAGAAACATCGCCGGGATTGTCGGCCTGACCTACCCCCAACTGAACCATGGGCAACGGCATGGCGGCGCTGTAGCCGGCTGCCGGGGCCATAAGCGCGCCAAACACGATAACGGCCAGCCCCGTGAATGCGGCGGTTCTCGTTCGATTTGTCACTGCACGCATATTAATCATTCCGATCGCTCCCGATCCGCTACCGACGCGTTAAGAACCTTCTTAAACAACCCTTTGCCCGCCCTTCCCTGGCGGGCCTGGTCGATCTTGCCGTCCACTTCCGGATTGGTAATCGTTGTCAAACATGTTATTTTTTCCGGCGTAATACCGACTACCAGTTTCTCTCCCGCGACATCCACCAACCCGATCCGCTCTTTTGGACTCACGTGATACAGTGAAATCATATCGATAAGCCCGCCTTGCACAAATCCCTGTCTGTTGTATACAAATCGTTTGATTAAAAACAGAACAACGATGAGAACAGCCACCACAATACTCAACATGGCCACTGTCTTTATTCCGGCCCCCCACAAGTCTGGTTGGCTCAGTGCCTCAGGTGCTTTAGCCATTGCGTCCAACGTGTTTCACCTTTCAACGATCCCGGCAGGATATTCGCCGATTCCTCGGCGGTATCCGTTGGGTGGTTCCGGTCACCCCAGTGACTTGACTCTCTCAGCCGGGCTGACAATATCGGTTAATCGTATGCCGAATTTTTCGTTCACCACCACGACTTCTCCCCGGGCAAACAGCTTTCGGTTAATATAAATGTCCATGGGTTCTTCGGCCAGCTTTGACAATTCGATAACGGACCCCCGGGCCAGCTGTAAGAGATCGTTTACCAACATGTTGGTCCGGCCGAGTTCAACGGAAATCTCAAGGGGAATATCCAAGATAAAATCCAGATCTTTTGCTTCATCGTCCCCGTCGAACTCCCCGCTTTCCTGGGCATTTTCCCCGTTCGCTTCTTGACCGTCGGAAGAATCACTTACACTCGACACGGCCTCTTGGCTTGTTTCATCTACTTTCTCTTCCACTGCTCCGTCCTTTCATATCCCGCTCTCAGGGTTTTCGGCATCGGCGAGCCTCAATCCGTCAAAACGGAGTCAGGCCACGCCCTTTATCCCTACTTCTTCTACTTTCAATCCGCGATTCCCCTTAATAACGCCCGGACGTCCCATCAGTTTTTCCACACCTTGAACACTGGCAACCAGCGGCTCGCCGATGCGTTGTCCGAGTTGGATGACATCTCCGGTTTTGAGCTGCAAAAGTTTTTCAGCGGTCACATGGGTCGATCCCAGTTCCACCACAATATCTACCATGGTGGCTCGGATCCGCTGTCGCAATCGCTTCCGCCATTTGGCATCCGTCCTTAGCTCCTCCTTTTGAACGCCCCCGGATAATCGGTCCCGGACCGGTTCAATGGTTGAATACGGAATGCATAGACTCACGCCCCCGCCGACACCTTCTATGTCCACGTTAAACTTCGTGACGATCACTGAATCTCCGGGCAATACGATGCCTGCGAACTCGGGATTCATTTCAGAACGAACATACACGATATCGATCTTAAACACTTTCTCCCACGCCCGGGCGACATCGTCCAGGCATTGGGTCACCACTTTACCGATCATGGCGTTTTCTATGGCGGTAAAATCCCGCCCTTCGATTTTTGCATGGGTGCGACCCTTTCCGCCGAAATAATACTCGATGAGACTGAATACAAAGTGACTGTCAAATACCAACAGCGCCTGCCCGCCGAGAGGATCCATCCGAAACACATGAAGGCTGGTAGGCACGGGCAGTGACAGCCGGAAGTCCTTGAACTTAACCATGTCAATCGGTTCCGCCTCAACATCGACCGACTTTCGGATCATGCCCGAAAGGTTATATCTGAAGTCCGCAGCAAATCGGTCATTAATGACCGAAAACGTGGGCAATCGCCCCCGGAGCATTTGCTCCTGGCGAGTAAAATCGTAGGAAATCACCCCGTCGGATGGCGGTTCTTCTTCCGATTCCGTCTCAATCTCACCGCTGGTAACCCCTTTTAGGAGGCTGTCGACTTCGTCTTGTGACAAAACATTAGACATGTCTCATTACCCTCTCAGACTGCCGTATCATTCTCTTTTCCTTCACTGTTACAGGATCCGATATCTTTCTTCGCGTCTACTGAACGACAAACTCCGTAAAGTAGATCATTTGAACGGATCCGGTGTTCAAAATACTGTTCAGCCGGGCCAGCAGCTCGCTTCGAAGTGTGACCCGCCCTTGGGGCGTACTTATGTCTTCGAAGGATTTGCCGGCAAGCAGCAACAGTACGGCATCCCTTACTTCGGGGTCCCGTACAGTCAATTCTTGTTCCACCGCTTGATCGTTCACCTCGGCGGTAATTTTTGCCTTTAAATAGCGCCTTCCGCTTTCTCCCAGCAGGTTGACGATAAAGGGTTCCATCTCATGCATGATCTTGACTTGCGGTGTGTCCGCCTCGGCTTCTTTGGCTTCTGCCGTTGCTGCATCGTCTGCACCGCCTGACTTCTCGGATAAAACGAACTTCCAGCCGGCAAATCCGCCCCCACCCAGCAGGAGCAGAATGACGGCAATGATTACAATCTTTTTGGCACCGCCTTTGGAAGATCCCTCAGTCTTTTCCACTTCGTCCATTGTTATGTCTTCTTCGTCTGCCATATTGGCTTCCTTTCTTTTTTGGCCGATCGCGTCGGTATCCGAGGGGCACTGCTATGCCTTCTTAAGGATAACTTCAACCCGGCGATTCTTTTTTCGTCCTTCTTTCGTATCGTTCGAATATTTTGCTCTCACATCGCCGTACCCTCCGGCAAAGACGCGGTTTGGGGGCACGTTTCGATTTTCTATCAGGTATTGATGAACGTTAAGCGCTCTGTACAATGAAAGCTCCCAGTTGGAATGTTTCGCACCTTTTTGAACGGGCACATTGTCCGTATGGCCCATAATGAGCACGTCGTTGGAAATCCCCTTTATCACCTTGGCTATCGTGTCGAGCAGAGGAAACATGTCCGGTCGTATGGATACCTGGCCTGAATCAAACAGCACTTCGGCGGCTATGGATAAGACCACACCTCTTTCATCTTCCGATACGTCAAGTAGGTTCCCCAAGCCGGAGAGACCGGCCGTTCCAGTTGAATCGGCTCGCCCGTCGAGAAGCTCGGCCAGTAGACCCCGGTTTGTAATTTCCTTAGCCTTGCCGGAGGCCAACAACTTGTCTAATCGATTGTTGAGGGTCGCCAAAACGGACAAGTCCGGTGCTTTCAATTTCACCAGGTCAGCTCTTTTGTCAACGGCGTCGATGCTGCTCAAGTCGGAGAATTCCATGACACCGACACCCCCTTCGAAAACACTGAATACCGAATTGAGCGTTTTGGTATCCATGGAAGACATGGTTAACAACATAACGAAAAAGGTCAGCAGCAACATGAGGAGGTCACCGAAAGTAACCATCCACATCGTGGTATCTCTTCTCTCCTCTCCGCCTTTATCTTTACCTTTCCCCATAGGTTTCTGCGCTCACTCAAAAACGCGAAAAACAAATCGTTTGAACAGGACAAACGCCGACTCATCTCTGTTATAAATATCCTCAAGGTTTTCCGTCATATTGCCTGCTAAAAGGATATCCACCCGTCGGTTTCGGGCTCGGGTTTGCCGGGTTTCATTACTGGCGATAGGCCTTTCCGCACCACAGCCGTAAGCGGTCAACCGCAGCGGATCGACGCCGCCGATGACCACGAAATACCTCAGTACCTCCAACGCCCTCAATGCGGACAACTCATGGTTTGACCGCACGTCCTTTTCCTGGGGTGGTCTGCTATCGGTGTGGCCGCTGATCTCAACCGGATAAGTCCCTTGCCCAATTATCCTGCAGAGCTTTTTCAAGAAGGTATAACCGGATGGCTTTATCTTATAGCCTCGCTTGTCAAAGAGTACCTTGTCCTGAATGCGGATTTGTCGGCCTTCCGGCACCGCCCGCATGGTCACGGCATCGACACCTGCTCCGCCTCCCTCGCCCAATTCTACGATCTCCTCGGCTTGTTTTAGCATGGGAACACTTCCCGGAGAAATCACCCGGGTTGTCCCTTCTCGCGAAGGTGACAACCCCCCGGGGAGAATGCCAAAGCTTCCTATGAGTGAGCCGAGGGCCGACAAACGCTTCTTCTCGTCGATTACGGCCATCGAATTCAAGACGATGAAAAATGCCAAGAGAATGATGAACAGGCTCACAATCATGACGCGAATCCCGTCTTGGCTGGGGCCGGGCGCTGCTTGTTTCTTTTTTTTCGCCATACCCTATTCGGCCTCGTTGGTGCGCTGGGTCGGTGGAAGAAAGGCCATCAGTTTTTGTTCCACGATGCGCGGGTTTTCCCCGTTCGATAAACAGATCACCCCTTCGATCATCATTTCCTTGACCAAGACCTCTTCACTGCTCCGGGTTCGCAGCTTTCCGGCAACAGGCATAAAGAGCAGGTTCGCTCCGACGGCGCCGTAAAATGTGGTCAGCAAGGCAACGGCCATGGCCGGACCGATCGAACTTGGATCACTCATCGATTGCAGCATCTGAACCAAGCCGATAAGGGTCCCCACCATTCCCAGGGCGGGTGCATATGTCCCCATGGTAGTAAAGATCTCGGCACCCAACTTGTGCCGGTCTTCAATGTAGGAGATTTCCGTTTCCAATATTTCACGGATCGATTGCGGTTCTAACCCGTCAATAGAAAGCTGTATCCCCTTTTTCAGGAATTCCTCGTCCAGCTTTTCAATTTCCGACTCCAGAGCCAGTATCCCTTCTTTCCGGGCCTTGTTGGAAAACTCACTGAATTGTTCAATGATCTCCTTGGCGGAGGTCACCTTGGTAAAAAAAACGTTTTTTACCACCTTAATGACTCCGAGCACCTGCTTCAGGGGATAATTGATCATCGTTGTGCCTAATGTACCGCCGGCCACAATCATTAGAGAGGGTATATTGATAAATAAGCACAACCCCCCTCCCATGTTTATGGCTATCAGTACCAGACCATACGCCGAACTGATCCCGAGTAGCGTTGCAATATCC
>CAZHHS010000100.1:0-6859 GCA_964532395.1 uncultured Desulfobacterales bacterium
TGGACGGTTGAGCGCCCGTTCCGTAGGTCGCCTCGTGGACCGGGTAAACCGACAGTTGGTCTTGATGCGTCCCGTGTCTCCTCATGGGCTTCGCCACACGTTTGCCACCCACATGCTGGATGGGGGGGCGGATTTACGGATGGTGCAGGAGTTGCTGGGTCACGCCAGCCTCTCGACAACCCAACGGTATACCCACGTGAGCATGGATCGGTTGATGGAAGTCTACGACAAGGCGCACCCGAGAAAATAAGGGGTGACAAGGAAAGGGTGAATCCGGAAGATATGGAAAGGCGACACGAAAGTCCTCACGGGACGACGATTCTTGCTGTCAGGCGGGGTGAGCATGTGGCATTGGCCGGTGACGGGCAAGTGAGTCTCAAGGATACGGTGGTCAAGCACCGCGCCAGGAAGGTCCGCAAGATATATAAGGAGCGAATACTGGTCGGGTTCGCAGGGGCAACGGCCGATGCCCTGAACTTGTACGAGCGTTTCGAGGGAAAGCTCGAACAGTTTAACGGCAATTTGACCCGGGCGGCCGTGGAGTTGGCCAAAGACTGGCGAACGGACAAGTACCTGAGAAGGCTCGAGGCCCTTTTGCTGGCCGTGGATGCGGGGCACATGTTTCTTATCTCCGGTACCGGAGACGTCATTGAGCCCGATGAAGGGGTTTTGGGGATCGGTTCCGGCGGGGCTTATGCGCAGGCCGCTGCTACGGCCCTGTGCGGGCATACGGAACTGGATGCCAAATCCATTGTGGAAGCGTCCATGAAGATCGCCGCATCGATTTGTGTATATACGAATGCCAATATCACGGTGGAGTATTTATGAAGAAATTGACACCGCGGGAAATTGTTTCCGCACTCGATAAATATGTGATCAGTCAAGCGGATGCCAAGCGCTCCGTGGCCATTGCCCTGCGAAATCGATGGCGTCGACGCCAGGTTCCGGAACACCTTCGGGACGAGATTGCACCGAAAAACATCATTCTCATCGGGGCGACCGGTGTGGGCAAGACCGAAATTGCGCGACGTTTGGCCCGGTTGGCCGAATCTCCCTTTTTGAAAGTGGAGGCGTCCAAATTTACCGAGGTCGGCTATGTGGGTCGGGATGTGGAATCGATTATTCGAGACCTGACCGAGCTGACGGTGAGTATGGTGAAAGCGGAAGAACAAGAGTCGGTGAAGGTCAAGGCCGAAAAAATCGCGGAAGAACGACTTCTGGACATCCTGCTTCCACCGAAAAGGGATTCCCAGCAACAGGAAGAATCGGAAACAGAAGAGAAAACGTTGGAGCTGGTCAAAAGTGATGCGCTTGAACCCCGATCAACCCGGGATAAGATTCGAACAATGCTCCGGGAGGGAAAACTCGACAACCGATATGTCGATCTGGAAGTGGCTGAACAGTCCACGCCGGTAGTGGAGATATTTTCCGCGGCGGGAATGGAAGAAATGGATATCAACCTCAAGGACATGCTGGGCAATATGTTTCCCAAAAAGACGCGAAAACGAAAGGTGAAAGTGTCCGAGGCCTTGGAGATCCTGACTCAGGAGGAGGCCCAACGGTTGGTGGACATGGATAAAGTGGTCAAGCAAGCGGTACAGCGGGTTGAACAATCGGGAATCATTTTTCTGGACGAAATCGATAAGGTAACCGGCCGGGAGGGCGGACATGGACCGGATGTCTCCCGGGAAGGGGTACAAAGAGACCTGCTGCCCATCGTGGAGGGATGTACGGTGACCACGAAATACGGAATGGTGAAGACCGATCACATCCTGTTTATTGCCTCCGGGGCGTTCCATACCTGTAAGCCCTCTGATCTGGTGCCGGAACTCCAGGGGCGGTTTCCGATTCGTGTGGAGCTCAAATCTCTGGGCAAAGAAGATTTTGTGCGGATACTCACGGAGCCCGAGAATGCATTGGTGCTTCAATATCAGGAGCTGTTAAGGACGGAGGGAATCGATCTCGAGTTGAAAGATGATGCCATATCGGCAATTGCCGAGATTGCCACCGAGGTGAACAGCCGAACGGAAAACATTGGTGCCCGGCGTCTCCACACGGTTATGGAGCGCCTGCTTGATGATATACTTTTTGACGCCCCGGATGTGGAATACCGCGAATTGGTTATTGATGCCGAATATGTGTATCGAAAGCTCCAGGACATAAAAGAGAACGAAGACCTGAGCCGGTATATCCTTTAAGAAAGGTTCCGGGTTCAAGGTTCTGGGTTCCGGGTTCAAGGCTTAAGACGTAAGGTAGAAAGCGTAAGGCGCAAGGTGGAAGGTGTCTAGGCTGAAGACTGAAGGCGGAGGGCGCAGGGCGAAAGGTTGTGCGACGTCACACGTAAACGGCATGCGCTCTACCGTGAGCCTTAAGCCTGACTTGCCATGTTGAAGTTCATCGGAGCGTAGGCGGGACCTACTGACAAATGACAGAGACCGTTGCCGACATACTCATTGAAGCACTGCCGTATATTCGTCGTTTTTACGGCCAGACCATCGTAATCAAGTACGGTGGACATGCCATGGTGGATCCGGGACTGAAGAAGGATTTCGCCCGGGACATCACGCTGCTTAAATTTATCGGCCTGAATCCGGTGGTGGTGCACGGCGGGGGGCCCCAGATCGGTTCCGTTTTGGAACAGATGGGCATTCGGTCACACTTTGTGGACGGGATGCGGGTGACCGATGAACCGACCATGGATGTGGTGGAGATGGTGTTGGTGGGTAATGTAAACAAGGCCATCGTGAGCCGGATTTGTCAGTTCGGCGGAAACGCCGTGGGACTGAGTGGTAAGGACGGCGGGTTGTTGCTTGCCGAAAAGATGCAGCTGGTCCGACCCACGTCGGCGGCCGACGAACCGCCGGAAATCATCGACATGGGGATGGTCGGGGATGTGGTCGGGGTGAACCCGGAAATCATTAGGACCCTGGAGACCGGCGGGTTCATCCCCGTCATCGCTCCGGTGGGGGTGGGCAAATCGGGGGAGACGTATAACATCAACGCCGACTGGGTCGCCTGCAAGATCGCACTTTCCTTGCATGCGATCAAATTCATACTGCTCACGGACGTGGAGGGGCTCCTGGACAACGCCGGCAAGTTGATATCGACGACGACGGTGCCGGAAACAGAACGTCTGCTGGCGGACGGGAGCATATCGGGGGGAATGATCCCGAAAATGCGATGTGCCCTGGAAGCCGCCAAGGGGGGGGTGGATAGTGTTCACATTATTGACGGTCGTAAGCCCCATGCGGTTTTGCTGGAGCTGTTCACCGACCGGGGCATCGGAACGCAGGTGACCGACGATGGATAACGCAATCATGGAGAAAGCGGATCGGGTCATATTTGATACCTACCAGCGTTTTCCGGTAGTCTTTACACGCGGCAGCGGATGCACGCTGGAAGACACGGAAGGGCGTACGTATAGCGACTTTGTCGCCGGTATCGCCGTATGTAATTTGGGGCATGCCCATGAGGGGGTGGCCGAGGCGGTGTCTGCTCAGGCCCGGCGCTTGGTGCATGTGTCCAATCTCTATTACACCGAACCCCAGACAGAACTGGCTGCCTGGCTCGTGGAGCGGTCTTTTGCCGATCGGGTCTTTTTTTGTAACAGTGGTGCCGAAGCCAATGAGGCCGCCATCAAGCTGGCACGAAAGTATTATAAGGACCGGGGGGAAACGGATCGGTATCGAATCATAACCATGGAAGGCTCTTTTCACGGGCGGACCATGGCCACCTTGGCGGCGACCGGACAGGACAAAATCAAAAAAGGGTTTGATCCGTTATTGGAAGGGTTTGATATCGTCCCGTTTAATGACCTGCAAGCGGTCAGGGAGGCGATATCCCGGGAGACCTGTGCTGTGATGGTGGAGCCGATTCAGGGCGAAGGTGGGGTCCAATGTCCCGACGAAGGGTATCTAAAAGGGCTTCGGGAACTCTGCGATGAACAGGGGATACTTCTCATTTTTGACGAGATACAGACCGGCATGGGACGAACGGGTAAACTGTTTGCCTATGAACATTTCGGATTGCATCCCGACATCATGACCTTGGCCAAAGCGGTCGCCAATGGGCTTCCCATGGGTGCTATGCTTGCCACGGAAGCGGTGGCCGGTGCCTTTGGCCCCGGTGCTCATGCGTCTACCTTCGGCGGTACGCCGCTGGTGGCCGCTGGGGCAATGGCAGTGGCCAAAGCCCTGGAAGACGGTGTCGTACTGGAGAATTGTCGGCGGGTAGGTGCCTATTTTAAGGAAAAACTGCTGACCTTGAAATCCAAGTATGATGTCATTCAAGAGGTGAGAGGCAAGGGACTCCTGGTCGGCGTGGATTTAACGATCGACGGTGGTGAAGTGGTCAATGCCTGTATGAAGCGGGGGTTTCTGGTTAACTGTGCGCAAGGGCACATCTTGCGGTTCATCCCGCCGCTGATCGTTGCAGAAGCGGACATAGACCGCCTGGTTGCATGCTTGGATGCTGTTTTGGGGACGGTTTAAACAGGTTTATTCCGATGACCCGTTTCGAGCACCAGTCCTGGTGAATGTTAAGGTAGCATATGAAAAAACACCTTTTGACACTTAGAGACTTGGACCGTAGTGATTTCGAAGATTTCTTCGCCCGTGCCTTCGACTTGAAAAAACGGTTTTGTGCCGGTGTTTTGGATCGACCGCTTATGGGAAAGACAATCGGGCTGATTTTCGACAAGGCCTCCACACGAACCCGGGTCTCCTTCGAAGTCGCCGCCATTCAATTGGGTGGCGCCTCTCTGTTTCTGAGCACGCGGGATACCCAGCTGATTCGAAACGAACCGGTGGCGGATACCGCACGGGTCCTGTCTCGGTATTTGGATGCACTGGTGATTCGGACATACTCCCAGGAGTTGCTAAACGAACTTGCAGCGACATCGTCCGTGCCCGTGATCAATGGATTGACGGATGTTTACCATCCCTGCCAGGTGTTGAGTGATTTGATGACCGTTTTGGAAAAAAAGGGAGATATCAACGACCAAAAGATCGTGTGGGTGGGAGACGGCAACAATGTCGCCCATTCCTGGATCAATGCCGCAGCGATAATGGGATTTAATCTGGTTGTCTCTTCTCCGGAAGGATATCTGCCACAAAAATCGATTCTCCAGGATGCCGTGGCCGATGCGGGGAAGGCGGTCACCGTGGTTTCCGATCCCAAAGAGGCGGTTCGAGAGGCCGACGTCATCTATACCGATGTGTGGGCCAGTATGGGGCAGGAAAATGAATCCGCTCGGCGCAAGGGGGTATTCAGGCCCTACCAGGTGGATGGAGAATTGGTGGCTCTGGCCAAGCCGGATGTCATCGTGATGCATTGCCTGCCTGCCCACAGGGGCGAAGAAATCAGTGCGGATGTCTTGGAAGGTAAACACTCGGTGGTCTGGGATCAAGCAGAGAACAAATTACATATGCATAAGGCCATTCTGGAAACGTATCTGTCGGGTGTCCGTCCGTAGCCCGGCGATTTATGCATGGGGCGATCGGTGTCGCCGTCGGGTATCGGCCGGGACCAAACCTGGTGGGGGCTTTTGATATTACGGGAGGTCGGATTTGTCGGAGACAATAGAAAAGATTGTGTTGGCCTACTCGGGGGGACTGGATACGTCCGTTATATTGAAGTGGTTGACGGAGACCTATCAGTGTCCGGTTGTGGCCTTTGCTGCGGACATCGGCCAGGGAGAAGAACTGGATCAAATTGAAGAAAAGGCCCGAGAAACGGGGGCGGAGAAGGTGGTGATCGAAGACCTTTCGGAAGTCTTTGTCCGGGATTATGTCTTTCCCGCTTTTCGGGCCAATGCGCTATATGAAGGCCATTATCTGTTGGGAACCTCTCTGGCCAGGCCATTGATTGCGAAACGACAGGTGGAAATCGCCCAGTCCGAGGGATGTAATGCCGTCAGCCATGGGGCCACCGGCAAGGGAAACGACCAGGTCCGGTTTGAACTTTCCTATTTGGCCCTTTCTCCGAACATCCGGATTATCGCGCCGTGGCGCGAATGGGATCTCAACTCCAGGCAAGCCTTAATGGCCTACGCCGATTCCCGGGGCATTCCCGTGCCCACGACGCCGAAAAAACCCTACAGCACGGACCGGAACCTTCTTCATGTGAGTTATGAGGGGGGCGTTTTGGAAGATCCTTGGCATCGTCCACCGGCGGAGATGTTCAGGCTCACGAAATCGCCGCAGGACGCACCGGACCGGTCTGAAGAGATCGAGATCTCTTTTGATCAGGGGAACCCCGTGGCCATTGACGGCGAGAAACTATCTCCGGCGGCCCTCCTTGGTCGGCTCAATGAACTGGGAGGCAGAAACGGCATCGGACGCGTGGACTTGGTGGAAAACCGGTTTGTGGGGATGAAATCCCGAGGTGTTTATGAGACCCCCGGCGGTACGATTTTGCGGGCGGCCCACATGGCGGTGGAGTCGATCACCATGGATAGAGAGGTCATGCACTTAAGAGATGCCATGATTCCCAAGTATGCCCAACTGATATACAACGGGTTTTGGTTTTCACCTGAAATGCGGTTGTTGCAGACCATGATCGATGAAACGCAAAAGACCGTTTCCGGTACGGTGCGCCTGATGCTCTACAAGGGGAACTGTCAAGTGATCGGCCGAAAATCCGACCGGTCTATGTATAGAGACGATTTTGCCACCTTCGAAGATGACGAGGTATATCGTCAAAAGGATGCGGAAGGGTTTATACGCTTGAATGCATTACGCCTTCGCATTCAAGCATTGATGGCGTCGTAAAAAGTTCAATATCTGCGTTGCGCTTCATCCTTCGTCACTGCGACGTACGCTAAGTACGTCTCATTCCTCAGGACTTGCGACGCCTTGAT
>CAZHHS010000101.1:0-4496 GCA_964532395.1 uncultured Desulfobacterales bacterium
AATCGGTTTCCAAGGCGTATCGCATACACGATGAGAACCTCTTATAGTCGAGATTCGGACAAGTGATGCGACGGCTGTTAAGGCAGGCCCTGGTCTTGTCATCCCGAAATGTGCGGCCTTCTTTCATGTAGGGCCGGTATGTATCCACACATCGCTCAAAAAGGCTTTCCAGACCGTTTCGGGGGGTTTTGACGAAATCTTCGGAGGCAACTGCCCGGAATCCGTCGATTCGAAAGAAACGGTTGGCAAAGGCCGCCAAATCCCCGACGTCCGTTTGTTCGGAACTGACGATGTGAAAGATACCGTTACCGTCCGAAGGCTGACCTCTTAGGGCCGTCAGGGCTTGCGTAAAGTAGTCTACGGGAATTAGATTTAACCCACTTCCCTCTGCGGCATCCAGTCGTATGGGCAGATAGAGACGCCCCTCACCGTCCAAACTTATACCCATGGCTCGGGCCTTTTCACCGTTGCCTTCCATGATGTCTGTCTCATAGACGTTCTTGAAGAAGGCAAGGGTTCGCATGGGATAGTATAGGGCATTAAAGCGAAACGTCCTGCCGGTCCGGGAATGCCCGTATACGATAGAGGGGCGATATATGTTGAAGCGGAGGTTATTCGCCGTGCATGCTTCAATCAGGCGCTTCTCGGCGAGGTACTTGGTTTCCTCATAGACATTGGTAAAGGCTTGGGTCTCGCAAAAGGCCTCCGGGCATGGACCGGTCCGTTTCCCTGCCACGTACACCGTGCTGATATGATGAAACAGACGACATCGACTTGCCCCGGCGAAATCCAGGAGATGGTCAAGATTGGACACATTGGTCTTTTCGATCCGCCGGCGTCGCCGCTCGGAAAAAGAAGTATCGGAGGCGCAATGTACGATTTCTTCCACGGCATTGACCAGGATGTCGCGGCTATTCGGGTCGAGTCCGAATCCGGGATGATCCAGATCACCTTGAAAGAGATGAAGCCTCGTTCGGGCTATGGAATCCGCTCCAAACCAGTCGAGCAGACGTCGCAAACGCTCATGAGCTGAAACGCCGTTTTGGGGACGGGCCAACAGATAGATATGTAATCCGCGCTGGGCCAGAGCCATTGCCACGTGGCTGCCCAAAAAGCCCAGCCCTCCCGTAACCAGTATCCCCGGGGGCCATTTGGCCGGTGTATCTTCCCGTAGGTGCCTTTCATCCATATAAGTACCCTTCTTTGCGGGCACAGCCTTGTGAAAAAACATACTTAAGCCATGTGACCCCTTTAACATGCGCGCTCATGTCATCGAGTATCGGTTCAAGGTCTTGCAAGCCCCGGCGGATTTTTCGAGCTTCCTCCGGATCGGTGTGATCTATATAGTAATCATATTCCAGAATCGCCCGCTTGCCCAACTCGATGGGTGTAAGGAACCCATAATCATGAGAGATGTCGTGTTGTTCAGCGATCCGTACGAAATGGTCAATAATTTGTTCGACGATTTCATGCCGGTCTCCCGGTACATAGACCAGGAAGGCGAACATGTGCTTATGTCGGGACATTCGAGCACTGATGATTCTAAACATGTTGAGCCAGACCAGGTCGGTCATGCGGGGTTGAGAGTAGAGTTCGACGTAAAATTCCCTCAGATCCGAAGGCGTTGCTTCAGCCAGAGTCTCCGGTCTGGAACTGAGGGTCGCCTCCATTACCGGCAACGTTTCATTACTGAAAAGATAGGCGTAAGGGGGATCGTTTCCTTCCAGCCCCATGATGAGCGCTTTGAGCTCGGGGTTGTCCAGTCGAGGGAGTCCCAGCAAAAGGGCCCGAAAAAATTGACTGTCGATGACGTGGGGCGTCATCTTATCGATCGTCTCACGGGCGAAGCGATCTCCGATCACAAAGACCACGTAAGCGATTCCCAGCACGTTTGAAAAGACGTCTTTAATCCTTTCGGCCAACGTCGAAGACGGTGACATGAAGGTAGACAAATAATGTCCTCCCAGCACACCGACGGCCAGGCCGATTCTTCGCCGACTCAACTCGGTGGCAAAGGAGACCGCCTCCGAGAAGGTCGAAAAGGGTACGAACAGGCCGTCTTCGTCTTCGGTTGTGGGATGCATTTTTACCACCGCTTTTGTGCAAATGCCGGGCGAAGGGATGACCGCGTGCTCAAAGGCGAAGCAATTCGGCGTCGTTCTGTGATTGATTAGGAAGGGATGGCCATTTCGATCAACAAACTCCATGTCCACTATCCCGTCCGCTCCCACGCCATAGACGTTGGCCCAGGTGGAAAATAAACCGGTGCATACAATATTGCCACACACCGTCGCGGCGGGTTCAGCCGTGTTGACCCGGAATCCCCGGGAGGCCACTGCTGCCTGTAATTCAAAGGAGGTTACCCCCGGTTCGACGGTGACCGTCCAATTGTCCGGATCGATGTCGATGCCCTTCATGCGGTTAAGATCGAGGACTACCCCGTCTGTAAAGACAAAACCGAACACACTGCCGCCGTTTCCGCGAACTACGATGGGAATGTCGTACCGGTTTGCGGTGCGAACGACTTGGGTGACCTCGTCGCGGTTTTTCGGCATGACAACATATCGTGGCATTTGCGGCCCAGCCAGCGGAAAGGGGTCATTGGCATAAGCGACAAGGGTTGCAGGATCGTTGGTTGCCCACCGGGATCCCACGATTCGCCGCAAGGCTGTCAGGGGTTGATCTTCCTCGGGTTTTTCTGGGTTTTTGCCGGACTTTCGATAGTCGTCCAGCAATTTCTTCAATGCCGCCATAACCCGCATGGGACGCAGGCCGGTTGTGAAATGGCACTGCCTGTCGCAACGGCCACAAAAGGAGCAGGATTCAATAATATCAACCGCACCTTGTGTCATCGGCACAACACCGTCGTTCAACGCACAATACAAGTCCATTCGGCCTTGGGGAAAATAGCTGACAAAAGGATATGTCTCTGCCGGCGGACAAAGACCGGTGCCTAAATAGTCGATCTTACACATAGCGTAATGGCGACATTGAGCAGCCATGCGGTATATATCCCTGGAAATGCCCTGCTCTTGAGTCATTGGGATCTTTTTCCTGACAGCTCTCTGTCGTTGTGGCGGGCGAAGTGACTGGCTTGCCGGCTAGGCAATAGTCTTAAGTGGAAACCAACTAAAGAAGGCCAGCCTGAAGACGCTGAAATAATCCGCCTGGGGGAAAGGCAGAATGCCTTCGCAATATTGTGGCTTGGTATGAAATTCTAACTTATAGCTAAACCGAGGACTTGCATCAGGATGCAAATGCAAAGACGCACCAATCTCTTTAGAATCTCAAGTGGCTCAAACAAGGCCCCATTCCTGAGTTTCCGGTGATTCGCGAACCTACAAAAGCTTATACGGTGCTGCTCTTTTTGCCCACTCGTTTTCAGGATATTTGTCGCGAAGGGTTGCAAAGGCGTCTTTTAACGGTTCCGGCTTGCCACTATCTTTATAGCCGCTTACCCCCCGATAGTAGACGGCTTCGGGAGCGGCGCCGCTTTCCGGATAGTTTTCCACCACCTCGTCCAAACAGTCGATGGCGCGGTTGAAGGCTTCGTGGTCAAAATAGAGCTTCCCCATTCCGAGTAAAATCATGGAAATGAGTTCATACGGGGCCAAGAAACCGGTGCTTCGATGGTGTTCCTCCCCATTTGCATCCAGGATGACAAATAAGGGGGTCCATTTTACCTGGAAGGCCTCGGCCAGAGGCTTTTGGTCGTAGGGCACTCGTACGGGCACAACCCGTTCGTTCACAAAGTTGATTACTTCCGCTGCTGGATACGTTACCTTATCCATTTGTTGACAGCCGATTCATCCCGGATTGTAAAAATCGAGAAATACCGGTTTGTCCTCCTTTAGTGCCCGACTTTTTGCCGTCTCCAAGTTTTCTTCCCATGTAATCTGTTCTGCCATGATTTGTCCTCCACACGCTACGCTATAATAGATATCAGAAAAATAATCCCCAAAGTCGCTCACCTGCCAATGTTCCGACCGGTTTCTCAGGGAGAGAGGTCCGGCTGGGGGAAATATGCATTTGGCCAGAGTTGATGGCTTAGGTCACCGAAATGTCTTTGCTGTTTTCCCAAAGACCATGAATGTTACAATAGCTAAGTGTCAAAATGGTACCCGACCGGTCGACCTTGGTGGTTACCGTTCCCATTGGTTCCGTATACGCCGGCCCTTCATTTGGTCCCTTGACAGCCTCGCCGTGGGTGCAAAATTCGAGGTTGGCAAGTTGGTAGGTCGCCTTTTCTTCTGAGGGTTGGAAGAAAACCTGAATCCAACGGATGTGATGCTCCGTCGTGTTTGGATGAGGCACTTCCTTACCGACGGATACCTCGATTTGAAAAGGTTCTCCCGACGATACGGCATCCGGACATTCGATCACCGGCACATGCTTTTCAGTCTTCCAGTCCGCCGTCTGAAAATAATCCCCTAATTTGGCCATAACCCTATCCTCCTTTTTCAAATATATCCAGAAATTTTTTGCAGCCGTTTCTA
>CAZHHS010000101.1:4596-6846 GCA_964532395.1 uncultured Desulfobacterales bacterium
GCTTCCTTTACCTCTACCACATTGCCACAAATGTCACATTTGTAGACTTCTCCGACTTTTTCTACGTTTGCCATAATAATTCCTCCTTTCCTTTTGACTCAATGTGCCGCATATTAAAAAAGCCGAGCGTGCCCGTAAATGGGGTATCTCATGTATTCTCAAGTCAATACTTACGTACTAATATCACGCAGAGTCGGCTAAGATTTGGGTCGAATTTGGAACGGATCTTTTTTTAAATGAGTCGTAGGTATTTGTTTTTATGGACAAAGGACAGTTGCAGAGTCTGGAACCTATTGAAGGCGGAAAGCGGTTAACCCGGCAACGAATGGGGCTTCGGGACGAATTTGTCCTTGCGTTCCTGCCCACGATTACCGTATTGGCGGTCCTGCTCTTTGTGGAAACACTGACCCGGCAAAGGTTTTTGTTCGCCACACTGGCAGCCAGTGCTTTTCTCATTTACCTTGATCCGGAACACGGGACGAACCAGGTACGTACCCTTGTCGTATCGCAAATAGGGGCTGCGGTTTTGGGGCTTTTGGCTTACTGGGTTTTCGGTCCGGGATATTTTTCCGGAGCCGTGGCGATGCTGGCGGCCATTGCCTTTATGATTCTGCTGGATGTCCTTCACCCGCCTGCAGCCTCGACGTCTTTAATCTTTGCGTTTCGCGCCGGTGACGACACCAATTTGTTGCTATTTATTCTTGCCGTGGGTATTACCGCCGTTTTGGTCATACTTGAGCGCAGTGCGTTGTGGATGTTGGCATCTTATCGGCGGCGGGACCAGGCAGAGAAGACGGGGTATGGGTGAATATCGTAACAGGCGGTTTTTGGGTTTGATGGTGGCCACGTTAACGCTGGCCGTTGGGGTCTACCTCCTTAGAAGATATGGACTGGGCGATTGGCTGGACCGGTTGATTAACGAGAAGACCTCCGTGCCTTGGTTTATCTCCTTAATGATAGTACTGCCTAATTTCGGGTTTCCTATTGTTGCCTTTTTGATATTGGCAGGGGCCAAGTTCGGTCTCGGGGGAGGGCTTTTGGTGACCGCGGTGACCATGCCTCTTCACTTGTTGGTGTCTTATGCCGTGGTTCACTCCATGATGCGTCCCTGGCTTGTAAGCCTGCTGCAAAAGATGGGCTATGGCCTTCCCCAAGTCTCGAAAAGTCGGTTCGTTCCCTTTACCGTTCTTTTCGTGGTGATTCCCGGGCCGCCGTATGCTGTCAAGAACTATGGGTTGGCTTTGGCGGGTATCCCGTTTCGTTATTATTTTGCAATCAGCTTGCCGATCAACATTGTCTTGAGTGTGCCGGTTGTCGGCTTGGGGACCTCGGCTATTCAGATGGACCTTCGATTATTTTCGTTGTTTGCCGCGATACTTGTTGGCGGTTATTTAGTGGTTTGGTGGTTGAAGAATAATATGCGAAAAAGAAAAACGCAAACTGACTAAACGCTTACTCCTTTATGTAAGGGATCCTGATTTCGCCGAATTCTTTACCCGTTTCGGCGTTTACCAGATCCAGCCGAAGCGATACGCGGGTAACACGTTTCACCCGTTCAAAATACAACCAGCCTTCCACCCGACCTTTTGTCTCGATCACCCCTTCCGGTAACGCCTTTTCCCGCATCAAGGGGGTGGGCAGAGAAATGCCGGACCAATAGGTACGGTATCTCTCATAGTAAAATGGATCGTATGGAAATCGATGGGGGTAGGGGGTGATGTCCGGATAAACGTCGGAATAATAAGGGGCAACGTAAAAATGACGGTGTCTGAAACGAGGTGTTTCAATGCTTTCAACGGTGACACCTTGGATGACCTTCAAGGGTAGTGCGGCGAATCGGTTTCCCTCGTCACCCACTAAAGAGAAGTCCTCGTAACGGAGACAAAGCGGTTGCCGGCTATTGTTCTCGATAACTACACGAAAGGGGGTTACATGCTGTTCAATCCGCCAGCGGCCTGGCCAGGGCTGACTTTGGGCAACCATATAGACGCCTTGAACGGTCATTTCAGCGGCATTTTTCATCCCCGCCACGTGACGCGCTTCAGGGGCCGGCTTGAGATTTCTTGCACAACCGCTTTGAAACCAACCGACGAATGCGGCAAAAATAGCCACCAACCATAGGTTTCTCTGTAATCGCTTCATCAATTTGCCTCCCAGAACCTTGTGTGTCTTTAGATGTTCCTTCCCCCATATACATAATCCATACACCATCGGGAGAAAAAAGAAATGGGCGGAAACATGTATTTCGTT
>CAZHHS010000102.1:0-6772 GCA_964532395.1 uncultured Desulfobacterales bacterium
CGCGTCCCCTCCTTGCGAACCATTCCGTTTATTACAAGCTAAGTTCGTTGGAAGTCACTTTTACGATGCCAGCAAATGTAATGGTGGGACGCCTCGACTATGCGGCAAGGTCCTTTGCGATCCGAAGGCCCTCGCGAACCATCTGATTCGTGTACCCCCATTCATTATCATACCAGCTCATTATCTTGACGAGATCACCGTCCACGACTTGCGTCATGGTCAGATCGACGATAGAGGCCCGGGGGTCTTTTATGATATCCGAGGAGACGATGGGGTCTTCCGTTACCCCCAGGATGCCTTGATAAGAATCGCCGGCGGATTCTTCTCTGAATATGTCATTGACCTCGTCTACCGAGGTCTGCCGGGAGGTCAGGAAGACCATGTCCGCAATTGATCCCACGGGAACCGGACCTCTTACCGCCACCCCGTCAAACTTGCCGCTGTACTGGGGCAAGGTCTTCGTCGTTGCCTGGGCCGCACCCGTTGACGTGGGAACAAAATTGGCGGCTCCTGCTCGACCACGGCGCCATTTTTTTCTGGGACCGTCGACAATGGTTTGACTCGTGGTATAGGCGTGAATCGTCGTCATCGTGGCTTTGTCGATGCCGACGCGCCGGCCCACGACTTCTACCACCGGGGTGATGCAGTTTGTCGTACAACTGGCACAAGAAAACATGGACGGCGCCGGATCCAGCCGGTTAACTTTGTGGACCACCATCGGGACATCTTCACTTTTTGAGGGCGCCGACAGAATGACGTGTTTGGCTCCCGCCTGAAGATGTTTTTCCAGGCCTTCTTTTTTTCTGAATACGCCGGTACATTCGAAAACCATGTCCACGCCGAGGTCTTGCCAGGGTAGATTGACAGGGTCCTTTTCGCTGAACACCGGATATTCGATTCCGTCGACCGACAAGCCGTCTTTCGTTTGGGCTACGGCCTTTTCGTACCTTCCGTAAACGGTGTCATACCTGAGTAAATAAACCAGATTATCGACGGGAATTAGGTCGTTTACCGCCTTTAACTCCAGTTCCGGTGTTTCAAGGATGACCTTTAAGGCCGCTCTCCCTATCCTTCCCAATCCGTTGATTGCAACTGTAGCCATGAGTGCCTCCTCTCCGTGTTTTCCCGCTGTTACTCGCATTTTCTCATCAACATTACGGATGGAGTTGCTTAAGTAAATGGGGCAAACCATGTATTTGGTCGCAGGGCACCTTGGGGATTGCTCGGCGAGCCGAAGATAAAACCGGTGAAAAGCCCCATGGCTCACGTCGGGTATTTCGTCCCAATGGGGCGCGCGGCGGCAATGCCCTTTGAAGCGGAAGCCGTGCCTGGTGTGCCAAATACATGATCGACGGTATTCACAAGGGGAAAAAAGGGTGTAGATTAGGGAGAATAAATACATGGGTTATCCACAATGATAAAGCCCGGTGATTGGGTCGGCCAATGGGGATCGATCCGCGAGTCGGCCAAAACTCGCCGTTAAGGCCGCGTAAGGACGGCCTTTGAATGGTTTGATAAAGATTAGTTCATCGATGCAGACAGTTATTAGGGTTCTAGCTAAACCGAGTTACGGCCGCCCAAACGCGGCCTAAACGACTCAGACAGTTGCCCGACTCGCGGATCGATCCCCATTGGCCTTGTTGTGAGGAGAAGTTCAGTATTCTGGATAATCGCATAAATACACAAGGAGGGAATGTAGCGTGAAAACAAAGCAAGTGAAGGATCTCATGTTAGAGGTATCCGTGTGTAAGCGCGTTAGTGAACGAGACACCTTGCACCAGGCGATAACGGCGTTGAGCGATCCGTCCGTCGAGGCGGCCGATACAAAGTATCCAATGGAAACGCTTCTGGTCGAAGATACCAAGGGACAGATCTCAGGCGTGTTGACGCTGTGGGATCTTTTGGCAGGGCTTGAACCCGGGTACAGAAATATCGGAGATTTGACCAGTATTTCCTATTCAGGTCTTACTCCGGAAGTTCTGACCGTCATACGAGATGCGTACGGGCTTTGGCAGAAACCATTAGCGGAATTGTGCCAGAAAGCCGGCCGGGTGCAAGTCTCGTCAATATTTCAGAAGCCCTTCGAGCGTCAATATATTGAGCAGACGGCCTCCTTGGATGAGGCCATTCACCGGTTGATCACCAACGGAGAGGCATGGTTATTGGTTAAGGAAGGCGACCATGTGGTCGGTCTGCTTCGTATTTGTGACGTATTCTCAGAGGTAAGTGTCCAAGCGCAACAGTGTGAACCCTAATATTAAATGTTACGCGTATCCCTCAAAAATATAATAGGGTAATAACTCCCATAACCGTTCCCATCCTTCACTGTCTATGACCACGGCGGTGTCGTCTTCTTGGAAGTCATGCTGTTCACAGTGGTTAAGTATGTCTTCGTGTTCTTCCTGCATCTGGTCCCATATGGCCTTGGCTTGCCCGGAACCGGTAACGGCCCGGATGGCATCCACGACAGATACTTTTCCTTCCGAAGTAAATTTGACCGGCTCGTCGCCGATATCGAGTGAGAGGTCTTGATTCATATCCGTATGCATAATTTTAGCCTCCAATGCGTTTTCTTTCTCATTTTTCCGGCCATATTACGCAACACCGGTCGACGGCGTAAATACACGAAAAGGTGTATTTCATGCACCCGTTGAATCCACCGCTGATCATCTGATCATGAAGGGAAAACCGGATTAGCGACGATCGTTGAATGGCCGGCAGATGCCTTGCTAATGGACCTGTCCCATGAGTCGGCCGGTTCCCGCTTCTTGGGTAAACAATGGTGCTCCTGGGGCTGAAACGGGATTGTGCAAGGACTATCTGGAAACCAAAGCCGGTGTACTGTCCCACTCACAAAAGGCTTCGGACGCCTTTCGATTGCTTCCAGGTATTGCTGGGACAGCAGACTGCAGATTCACGATAGGTCTACATAACTTTTATATGAATATACATGATTTTCCCCCTTTATTCAAACCCTAAATCGAAGTATCTAAAACCAGAGTTGACGGTTTATGGATGGTGGTTTCAAGAAGTATCCCCTAAAGGAGGAGCAAGCATGCCGGAGTTGCCGGACGTTGAAATTTACCGGAAATACTTACAGTCGACTGCCTTGCATCAGAAGATTGCCAAGGCCGATACATATTGTCCCCGAGTTCTGAGCGACGTTACGGAAAGGCAGTTGAAATCAGCACTGAAAGGGCACGCCTTTACAGCCACCAGACGGCACGGAAAACATCTTTTTGCAGCTCTGGATATCGGAAAGTGGCTGGTATTGCACTTCGGAATGACCGGATTTTTGGTCTATTTCAAGGACGACGAGAAACAGCCGGCCCATGTCTGTCTGTTGGTATCTTTTCACAACGGGTATCATTTGGCCTACGATTGTCAGCGGAAACTCGGTCAGCTCAGTATTGCGGCGGACGTTGAGTCCTACATCAAAAAAGCGGGTATGGGTCCCGATGCCATGGATTCGAAGTTGAGCTTTGCCACATTCGAGGATCGTATCGGCAAAGGGAGGGCAATGATCAAGTCCGCACTCATGGACCAGGAACGCATTGCCGGCATCGGCAACATTTATGCCGACGAAATTCTCTTTCAGGCAGGGGTAAATCCAAAGGCCAAAGCGGGTCAACTGGATGAGAAGACATTACGGGCGCTCTTTAAAAAGCGGAAGGATGTGCTGACTACGGCGATAGACCGTCAAGCACGTCCGGCAGATTTTCCACGTACCTATATCATCCCGCGGCGGCAAGACGGGGCGGCGTGTCCAAAATGTAAGGGCCCGATTGAGACGGTAAAGGTCTCCGGTCGGACGACCTACTATTGTCCGAAATGCCAAAAGTGACGAGGTCGGCACGGAACGCTTCCCTCGACCAAGAAAGCGAAGGAAAATCCGATAGTTAAATGATTCCACTAAGAGACACGGCAAAATCCAGACGCTTTCCTCTCGTAAATACCACCCTCATTGGTCTGAACTGCCTCGTATTTATCGGGGAAATCGCCCAGGGACCGCAGTTAAAAGAGTTCGTATATACCTATGGACTGGTTCCGGCGGATCTCATGGGATCCGGGCGGTTTTCGCCGATCTCCTTGTTTACCTTCATGTTTATTCATGGTGGGTTCTGGCATTTGCTGGCAAACATGTGGTCCCTCTATATCTTTGGCGACAATGTGGAGGACAAGCTGGGACCGGGTCGTTATCTGATATTTTATTTGCTTGTCGGTCTGGCTTCCGGACTCTCTCATGTGCTGGTAAACGCCCACTCCCAGGTGCCGACAATCGGGGCCAGCGGTGCGATTGCGGGAATCATGGGTGCCTACGTGTTGCTCCACCCCCAGGCCAAGATACTCACCTTGGTACCTATCTTTTTCTTTTTCTATTTCATTGAGGTACCGGCCTTTGTCTTCGTGGGAGTGTGGTTTGTGTTTCAGTTTATCAGTGCCGCCGGTGCCGGTGCACAGCAAGCGGGAATCGCCTGGTGGGCCCATATTGCAGGGTTTATTTTCGGCCTTTTGTTGATCAACCTGTTTATGAAAAGCCGCGGACGGCGCCGTGCCTGGGGGTAAGAAGTAAAAAAGGGGGATTATGACAAAGATATTGAGTCGGTCGGCCCTGGTTACCGACCTGTATGAGCTGACCATGGCGGCGGGTTACTACGCCCGGGAGATGTTCGAGCCGGCGACCTTCAGCCTCTATATCCGTAAATATCCGCCCAATCGCGGATATTTCGTGAGTGCGGGGCTGGAAGACGTACTCGATTATCTCGAGTCATGGCACTTTGCCCAGGAAGAGCTGGATTACCTGAGCAGTCTCGATATGTTCAATGACGAATTTCTCCACTACCTGGGGACTTTGGGTTTTTCAGGGGAGGTCCACGCCATTCCCGAAGGCCGCATATTTTTTAAAGACGAGCCGATCCTCGAGGTTACGGCGCCTATTATTGAAGGGCAATTGGTGGAAACGTTCATCATCAATGCCATTAATCTGCAAGTCAGTATCGCTACCAAGGCCTCGAGGTGTGTATACGCCGCCGAAGGCCGGAAACTGGTAGATTTTTCACTCCGGCGAACCCAGGGTACGGAGGCCGGGCTGAAGGTTGCCAGAGCGTCCTGTTTGGCGGGCTTTGGGGGTACGAGTAACGTGTCGGCGGGGCAGGGATACGGTGTTCCCGTGGTCGGTACGATGGCCCATTCGTTTGTCACCAGTTTTGAACATGAGATCGACGCCTTTCGGGCCTTTGCAGAGACCTTTCCCAACAATACGGTCTTGCTTATCGATACGTACGATACGGTGGAAGGGGCCAAAAAGGCGGTTACCGTCGGCCGGGAGATGGAAGCCCGGGGACATCAACTGCGAGGGGTTCGCTTGGATAGCGGGGACATGGCCGAGTTGAGCAAACAGGTCAGGGAGATTTTTGATCAGGCCGGGATGGACCGGGTTCAAATCTTTGCCAGCGGGGGGTTTGACGAATTCAAGATCTCCGGGCTTTTGGCGCGGGGTGCCTTGATCGATGCATTCGGGGTGGGGACCAAAATGGGTGTCTCCGCCGATGCGCCGTTCACGGATATGGCTTACAAGCTCGTCCAATTTGGTGAGAAGCCGGTACTGAAACTCAGTGCCGGGAAAAAGACGTTGGTGAGTAAAAAACAGGTCTTTCGCCGGGAAGAGGAAAACCGGTTGATCGGGGATACGATTGCTCTGCGGGATGAAGAGGGGGTCGACGGAGAACCCTTGTTGAAGCCGGTCATGAAAGCAGGCCGGCGATTGGAAGCAACCCGGTCCCTGACGGAGATCGGTGAGGATTTGCAAAAAGAGTTTAAACAAGTCGATAAACAGTACAAAGACTTGGAACATCCGGAGGTGTTTCCGGTCTCTTTGAGTCCCGGCCTGGCGACCTTGCAGGAAAAAGTGGTGCACCAGGTTAGAGAGAAGGAGTTGGGGGAGAGTTGACTTGGGTGTGAACGAATAACCAGTCAAAGATAACCAATTGAAACCGAGGTGAATATGAATGCAAATAGGGAGCAGACGGATTTCGCACAGCTTCGCGAGCAGATGGTTCGAAATCAACTCATGTCGAGGGGCATACGAGACCAAGGCGTGCTGGACGCCATGGGCACCATCCCTAGGGAAGCGTTTGTGCCCGATGAAATGAAACCCAGAGCATATGACGATTCTCCCCTTCCGATCGGCCACGAACAGACCATTTCTCAGCCCTACATCGTTGCTGAGATGAGCCAGGCGTTGGCATTGACGGAGACGGATCGCGTGTTGGAGATCGGAACCGGCTCGGGCTATCAAACGGCGATTCTGGCGCACATTGCTCAGACCGTATATACCATCGAAAAGTATGCAGAACTGTTTGATCCGGCATATGCGTTACTCCAGAGACTGGGCTATGAGAACGTGATCGGTAAATGCGGAGATGGAACCGAAGGCTGGCCGGAAGAGAGTCCCTTCGATGCCATTCTGGTTACCGCGGGAGCGCCCGAAGTGCCCTCGCCGCTTCTGGACCAGTTGAAACAGCACGGACGCATGGTGGTCCCCGTAGGAAATCGCATATCTCAGGATCTGGTTAGGCTGACCAAGGAACCCGACGGTATCAAACGGGTGTCTCTGGGGGGATGCCGGTTTGTACAGCTTACCGGTGCCCACGGCTGGCAGGCCTAGGAGCCTGTCGGAGAACTTCCAACGAACTTGACTTGTCCTGTTTGAGAAGACAAAGCGGCTCTACCCGATTATTCCATCCGGAATACTCTATTCAATCTATTTCAA
>CAZHHS010000103.1:0-6766 GCA_964532395.1 uncultured Desulfobacterales bacterium
CTAGGTGAGGAATTTGAACCGCGACCAAGCCGTCGAAACCCCGGCAGACCCAAACCCGGTTAAAACATTCGTACCGTTTCGAAGTTTGCCGTCTTTCATTGCGCAGGCCATGGCCAACGGTACGGATGCAGAAACCGTATTACCGAAGCGCTTATGGGTATTGTATCCTTTGGTCTCCCCCAGCTTGCACGACTCAATCACCTTCTGGCTCATGGCATCACTGGCGGCGTGGCTGAATATAATCTCGTGCTTGAACTGATTCAGCGTCGCATCCTCGCGATAGTGCTTGCACAGTCTGGCAAAGACAAACCGAAAAAGCTTCTCCCCATAGGAAAAGAATGTGAGCGGTTGAATCTCCTTGCGTAATTCCCCATCGCTATACTCACTGAAATGGGGCAGGGGAATTTTACACAAATTATGGCGGTCTCCCCAGGTCTTGAAAGAGGTATAATATTCGTCATCTTCTTCGGAATCACTGACAATCGTGGCGGTCGCAGCTTCCCCTATCGTAAATGTGGGAAAATTAAATTCGATGTCCTTGAGAGACTTGAACTCAAAGTTGGCATATTCCCGAAAATTAAACTCACAATTTAAGACCATGATATTTTTGTACATGCCGCTTTTAATGAACGAATGGGCCACATGGATGGCCCGCAACCAGCTGGCGCAGGCATCCAGGATGTCGAAGCAGGTCGCCCGTTTGAGTTTCAACCTTTCCTGAAAGACATTGGCGGTCGCCGGCTCAATATAGCCCCGCCCGACCCCCACATAAATGAGCAAATCGATGTCTTTGGAGGACATTCCCGCAGACTCCAGGGCCTTCTTTCCGGCATCGATGCCGAATTGAATCGCCTTTTCGTTCTTTGCTCGATGATATCGAACCGAAGTCACCGATTTGTTGAACAATTCATCCAGCTTGAATTCCAATAGATTCAGAGCCTTCTCGGTCAGGTAATCCTTGCTTCTGGCAACAATTTCCTGGATGATCTCGGTGTTTGTAACCCGCTTGCTTGGTATGGCGTATTCTACGGCACAATATCTCATGATTCGGATCCTTTATGTGAGAACTTGCAGACTGATATCCACCGCTTTTGCGGAGTGCGTCAAGGCCCCTACGGAAATGATGTCGACTCCCGTATCGGCAAGCTGGGCAACCGAATCCAGAGTCACACCTCCCGACACTTCCACCGGCACCCGACCGTCTATAAATGTGACAGCTTTGATTATCTCAGCTGTCTTCATGTTGTCAAGCATAATAATGTCGACCTCGCTGGCCATGGCCTCCTGAAGCTCCTCAAAATTCGACACCTCCACTTCTATGGCCAGTAGGTGCCCTTTCCTGCGGCGGGCCAAATCCACCGCCTGCCGAATCCCCCCGCAGGCCCTGATATGATTGTCCTTAATCAGTATACCATCATACAAGCCAAATCGGTGATTATTACCCCCGCCCATGCGCACGGCATATTTTTCCAGTCTCCGCCACCCGGGGGTCGTTTTTCGCGTATCCGTAATACGCACCGGTCTCCCTTCAACGGATTGCACAAACCGCCGTGTATGGGTGGCGATACCCGATAGTCGCTGCAAAAAATTCAGTGCCGTCCGTTCACCGGTGAGAATCGCCTGAAGGCTCCCCGCCACCTCACAAAGGACTGCCCCTTTATTCAGCCAATCGCCGTCGGAAAAAACAGACGCAAAAGACAATTCGGAATCCAGCGCGGTAAAAACCCGTTGGGAAATCATTAACCCGGCCAACACCAACGGTTCCTTGGCCACAATGGCCGCTTTTCCCTGAACATCTCCAGCCAGCAGACCTTCCGTTGTTACATCCCCTGAGCCCACATCTTCTTCTAAAGCAAGGCGGATGAGTCGGTCTTCGTCAAACACGAACGCTCTCCTTTTTACATCTCCGAGTCAAACATCCCCATCCGAAGGGGGGCACTGCCGCCGGCGCCCCTCAAGGGCGAGGCACCCGACGTGAGGCAGAGGGACCGCTCAAGTCGCCGGCTGCACACCACCAAACCCAACTCACCGTCACGCATCCGTCAGCGAGAGCCGCAACACCTGACAAATTGAGAGGGGAACCGGAAAAAAGTCCCGTGCCGAACATATACACAGGATTATGAGCCGGCCGCAAGCGATTCTACCGTTTTTAGATGTTTTTCCAGTTTGGCCTTTTTCTCAACGAATTGATCTTTCTTGGTCCGAACGCCCGCTACGACATCGGACGGCGCCTTGGCCAAGAATGAGGCATTACCCAGTTTCTTTTCCAGGCCGGTGAGCTCCTTTTCGATTTTAAGAATCTCCTTTTTCAGCCGATCTTCCTCTGCCTTAAAATCGATGATGTCTTTCAGGGACACAAATATGGTCGTCTCTCCCCAAACCGATGTGGCCGAAGAGGGGGGACGCTTCCCCGGGCCGGTCACCTCCAGGCTTTCGAGTTTGGCCAAGCGAGTAATCATCGATCGATGCCTCTCAAGGGCCTGTCTGACCTGTTGTTCCGGAGACTGAACGATCGCATCGACAGCCCGCGCCGGAGGTACATTCATCTCTCCGCGGATATTACGTATACCGCCGGTTACCCCCATCACCAGGTCCATTTCCTTTTCGGCCTCGGCATCATGAGACCGAGATGCACTTTTTGGAAACTCGGCCTGCATGATGGATCCCGCCACCCCGGGCAGCTTGGACCAGATCTCTTCGGTTACAAAAGGAATGAACGGATGCAACAACCGCAAAACCGCATTCAAGGTCGACCACAAGGTGAACCGGGTCGCCTCAAATCGGGCTCGATGGCCCCCCGCCTCGACACCTTCCAGGTCCTTGCCCTCATCATAAAGGACCGGTTTAATAATCTCCAGATACCAGTCACAAAACTCATGCCATACAAATTGATAAAGGGCGCCGGCCGCTTCGTTGAACTTATACTCATCGAGTGACTTTCGCACCGTCTCCGTAACCGTGTTCAACCTTGAGACGATCCAGCGATCCGCCACCGACGAGGCTTCTCTCTGACCACCGGTATCATCCCCGGGGTCAAAACCTCCCAGATGCATTAGAGAGAAGCGAGAGGCATTCCATAGCTTGTTAATAAAATGACGATATCCCTCAATGCGGTCTTCCGACAGCTTGATGTCCCGTCCCTGAGCGGCGAAGGCGGCCAACGTATACCGGAAGGCGTCGGCACCATACTTGTCAATGACATGCAGCGGGTCGATGACATTTCCCTTCGACTTACTCATCTTCTTTCCCTCGGCGTCACGGACCAGGGCATGAATGTAGACGTCCTTAAAAGGTACCGCCTCCATGAAATGAAGCCCCATCATCATCATTCTGGCAACCCAGAAGAAAAGGATATCGAATCCGGTGACCAGAACCGACGTGGGATAAAACGTCTTTAGGGTGTCTGTCTTTTCGGGCCATCCCATGGTGGAAAAAGGCCACAGGGCTGAACTGAACCAGGTATCCAACACATCAGGCTCCTGAGAAAGGCCTACACCACCGCAAGCGCTACACTGTGTAGGCGCCTCAAGCGCTACCATGGTGTGACCACAGTCACCACATGTCCAGGCGGGAATGCGATGGCCCCACCAAATTTGCCGTGATATGCACCAGTCCCGAATGTTATTCATCCAGTCGTAATAGGTCCGCGTCCACATATCCGGTATGATTCGGGTATCTCCCCGCTCCACCGCTGCGATGGCCTTGTCGGCCAGCGGCTTCACCTTGACAAACCATTGTTTGGATAAATACGGTTCCACCGTGGTCCGGCATCGATAGCAGTGGCCCACGCTGTGCTGATAAGGCTCTATCTTCTCGAGCAACCCTTGTTGACGCAGCAATTCAATGATCTTTTCCCGGCACGTAAAGCGGTCTTCCCCTTGAAAGGGACCTGCGTTTTCATTCATCCGGCCGTCACTTCCGATCACTTTAATGGCATCCAGCTGATGGGACTTGCCGATCTCGAAGTCATTGGGATCATGGGCCGGCGTGATTTTCAACGCACCCGTTCCGAAACTCGTATCCACATACGTGTCGAAGATTATGGGGATCTTTCGATTCATCACCGGAAGGACAACCTTTGTCCCCTCTTCCAGGCTGTAACGCTCGTCCTCGGGATTAACCGCTACCGCCGTATCCCCAAGCATGGTTTCCGGCCGAGTGGTCGCCACGATTAGCCCACCGGTTCCGTTTTCAAAGGGATATCTCACATAATAAAGATGTCCGTTGTGATCTTCATGCTCCACTTCCAGATCCGACAAGGCCGTCAGACAGCGGGGACACCAGTTGATGATATGGTTGCCTCGATAAATCAGTCCTTCTTCATAGAGCCTGACAAATACGGTCCGGACCGCCGTGGAAAGGCCTTCGTCCATGGTAAAGCGTTCTCGGTCCCAGTCGCAAGAAGCCCCCAGACGCTTGAGTTGTTGGATGATCAGTCCCCCGTATTGTTCCCGCCACTGCCAGACCCGTTTAATGAATTCTTCGCGACCCAGCTCATGTCTGGACGTACCCTCGTTGGCCAGCCCCTTTTCCACCACATTCTGGGTGGCGATGCCGGCATGGTCCGTACCCGGCATCCACAACACGTTATATCCTTGAAGTCGACGATACCGACACAGGATGTCTTGTATGGTATTATTGTGGGCATGGCCCATGTGAAGGACTCCGGTCACGTTCGGGGGGGGAATTACAATGGAAAATGGCCTTTTGTCACTCCTGTCTTCGGCGGCAAAAAGCTTCTTCTCCTGCCAATAGGCGTACCATCGTTTCTCCACGGCGCCGGGCTCATACCCTTTCTCCAATTCATCAACACTCATCCACACCTCCTGCTACAGCTCATTCCATCTACAATAGAACAGGGACTGCGACGGCACTTTCACCCAGCCCGCCTTACTCTTCATGGCCACCCGGCCCCTGCCGACACCTGCCGTGTAATACCAGCACTCGACAAAATGGAAAACCCTAAAGTAGGTTCAGATCAAAAAAGTGTAATAAACTCGTAAGAAATCGCAGGTAAGGATCGACTATGGTGTAGAAATGACACACACAGGCATGACGGCTCAGAATCGGGCTTAGCGCAGATGGGATCTAAACGGGCTGACTGAGCCCCAGCGTCGCAGCAAACTGTTTCGAAGGCCATACTCCTGCCTGTGCGGGAGTGACGGCATATGGTACTTTTTGCAAGTTCGTCAACGGTAGGGTTCGAAGGTGGTCGGTTTCCGGTTTACCTCGAACATCTATTTTGTACATCGACAATCAAAGTGCATTCTTGATCTTTTCAATTTCCTTACGAATAGCTGTTTCGGCAACCTCCAGCAATATTCGATCCGCCTTTTCTTCAATCGCCTCCTGTACCACTTGCGTTACTATCGCTTCCAGTTTTTCGTCGGACAATCGATCGATTACAGCGGAACGAACGGCTTCTGAAGCATCGCTGTCCTCCCCTTGTAAAGACGCCTCCTGCCGGTCCGGTATTCCCGTTTCTTCCGGACGGTCACCGCCGGCCACTCCCGCTTGCTCACTCCCCGTATCCGGCCCCTCGAGCGGTACGGTGACCGCGTCCTCTTCCAACTCTAAAGACTCACTCAACTCATTTTCGGTATCCGACAAGTCACCCATGTCAATCGATGTGTCCTCTACTTCAAGCCCCACGTCTGCCACCGAGGCCTCTTGTCCGGCATCTTCCTCGGGAAAAACAGGCTCGGCTTCATCGCCCCCCGATTCCTCCTCGAACTGCTCATCCATCAGGCCGGAAAGGTCTAAAGGCTCCTCTGCTTCGCTGTCTTCACTCTCCCCCTCTGCAACATCCACCAACTCCACTATTTCGTCTTCTTCCTCCAGAGCAGCCGTATCCAAAGAAATAGCGCCGTCGTCCTCGTCAAATAAGCTCAATTCCTCCGCATGTGCCGATTCCTCGTCAGCGACTTCCGTGAGATCTATGATCTCTTCCCCATCGATGGGTTCTTCTTGACCGCCTGCGTTCCTGACATCCTCGTTCATGATTATCCCCTTTTCAAATAGTCCAAAAAAGACAAGAGTTGTTGATTTTTTTATAAAAATAGCATAGTCGGATTTTTTGTGTCAAGTTTTTGTGCATCTTGCCCAAAAAAGAATTTACATCGTAATTCCTTTAAGTTAACTTCCCTTCTAGCGTTCGTATGACTTATCGCAGGTCGCAGTGATTTACCCCGTTAAATCGGTTCCACCGCCTCGCGTAGCCAGGATTTAACGGGCATGCATCCCGCCGAGGCGGGAAGATATTGGATTTAATGTCGCCAATTTTGCGGAAAATAATCTCCTCAAGCCCATGAGACGCTTTTTTATCGAACCCGATCAGCTGAACTCAGCCACAGCCTTCATTGAAGGTACCGACGCCCGGCATATCCGAACCGTCCTCAGATCAAAACCAGGGGACGAGATTTTTCTGTTTGACGGACGGGGTACCGACTATCGCAGCCGAATCTTGGAAGTCACCACCCGTGGGATTTATTTGCAAGTACTGGACCAATTCCCCTCAACAGCCGAATCCCCCGTTCATATCACCGTCGGACAAGCCCTTATCCGAACTCAAAAGATGGACCGCTTCATCA
The DNA here is from genome assembly GCA_964532395.1 of uncultured Desulfobacterales bacterium. Lineage (GTDB taxonomy): Bacteria > Desulfobacterota > Desulfobacteria > Desulfobacterales. Next base: position 6,591 of record CAZHHS010000103.1, read on the forward strand.
GACAGTTTACCGAGCTGGGAGGAAACGCCTTTCTGGCGTTTTGGGCGAAACGAAGCACCGTCAAGCCCGATCAGGACCGGAGCCAAAAGAAACAGCGTCGCTGGGAAAAGATCGCTGCGGAATCTTTGAAGCAGTGCGGCAGGTCACGGGTTCCCGATATCCGACCGATTCAGTCC
>CAZHHS010000104.1:0-6687 GCA_964532395.1 uncultured Desulfobacterales bacterium
GCCAAGAGTTCGGCATAGCTTACTATAGCCTCACTCTTGGTCGCCTTGTATCTGGAGCATTCTCGACTTTCGCTCAATTAGGGTACGACGCCATCCTGCTTTTCCAATAACCGCTAAAAAAATTTTTCAGTCTTCGCCCCGGGAAGACGACAGAGAAGAATAGAGCCCGATCTTTCCGAGGGACCGGGACAAAACCATTAAGACCATTAGGGGCGTCCCGGCCTTTTCCTGGCTTGCCGAACACTGAAAACATTGACAAATCCGGTTTGATGAATAAATTACCTGCCTACGGGATAGATTAGAAACCACATTTCAAGGAGGGAAACATGTTCGAAGTAACACCAAAAGCAGGGGAAATGATAAAAGATTATTTGAAGGATCACGAGGAATTGCCCTCGATTCGCATACTTTTAAACTCCGGCGGCTGAGGGGGACCCTCTCTGGGTATGGCCCTGGACGGGCCGAACGCGGAGGACCAGACCTTCTCGGACCAAGGGATTACGTTCGTGATGAACACCCAGCTTTACGAACAGGTAAAGCCGATCAATGTCGATTTCGTCAATTCACCCATGGGTACCGGGTTTAAGATATCATCCAACCTGAACGCTCCCTCCGGCTGTAGTGCCGGATCCTGCGGGAGCGGCTGCGGATGCTAACACCCATCGTGGGGCGCCGGGCCGTCGGCGTCCCACGATCTCTTCATGTCCGCGGAAAATCCTCACCCCCTTTGACCGACCCTGTCATTAACCAGATTTATCTTGACTTTTCAGAATCTTATGTTGTATATTGGGCATATTCGGATGGTGCCTTCGGGAACTCGGCGCAGCAGGGGCATCCAAGGGAAAAGCACACGTGATGCGGGAGGAAAGATGAACAAATCGGGTCTTGTCAACGCCTTGCAGGGAGAAACCGGCTTGAGTAAGGTGAAAGCGGAGGAAGCCACCAACACCTTTATCGATGCCATGGCGGATGCCTTAATTGCTGGAGACCGAGTTGAAATCAGGGGTCTGTGCAGTATCTACGTGAAAGAATACCGGCCCTACGTCGGTCGAAATCCCAAAACCGGACAACCGGTTCGCATCTCCGCCAAAAAACTGCCGTTTTTCAAATGCGGTAAGGAACTTAAGGAACGGGTCGACCGCTAACCATTCGTTCCGCATCCGGCACCAAGACCGGACCGTCTTTTCGCCGTCAACCGGACCGACCCACCCATATCGGTATTCCCCTCCCCCTTCTATTGTAAACTAAAGAAAGAGTCTTCTTCTCCCCTCACCAGGCGTTTGATATTGCCCCCGTGGCGGATAAAGATGACCACGGTCATGGTTAGGGCGCAAAGCGACAGGGGAACGGAATGGTGGGCCACCCACATGACCCCGGGCAGTACGACCGCCGCGGACAGGGAGCCCAGCGAAGAATATCCGCGGATACATACCGTCAACACATAGACCAGTGCCGAAACCAAAAAGGACAACGGAGAAAGGACCAGGACACATCCCCCCGCCGTGGCGACCCCCTTTCCCCCGCGAAACCGGAGAAACACGGAACAGACGTGCCCCAGGAAGGCCGCCAGGGCCACGGCGCCCATCGCCGCTTCGTCCTGCCACCGGGGACCCCCCAGGAAATAACGGGCCGCCAGGACAGGAACCGCTCCTTTGGAGAGATCCCCCACCAGCGTCCAGGCGCCGAGCCGTTTGCCGGCCAGGCGATAAACGTTGAAGGCACCGATATTTTTGCTGCCCCTTTGTCGAACATTCACACCGGAAAACAAACGGGCCAAAATCAGGCCCCAGGGGATGGACCCGAGGAGATAGGCGGCGGGTATCAAGATGAGGAGTTCAACAACCATTCGGTCAAACAAGACGGGAAAAGAATTTTTGCGCGAGCCCTAAGAAGAATCGGTATCCGCATCGGCCAGCTTGTTGCGGCACAAAGCGATGTACTGAATGGCCTTGTAATGAACGCCTAAATCGGGATACGATTTCACCACCGTTTTGAACCGCTCCATGGCGGCTTTGTAGTGTTCACTCTTATAATAGAAGAGACCGACGTAAAACTCGTGCTCCGCTAAATTTCTCTGACATACCCGGATATGGGATTTTGCCTTTCCAGCAAAGGAACTGTCCGGGTGGGCGCGAATCAAGCGCTCGAAAACGTTGACCGCCTCCTGGGTCATGGTTTGATCCCGGTCCGGAGACTGCAATCGATCGAAGTAGCACCGACCGATCTGGTAAACGACATAGGGAACGGCCTCGTTCTTGGGGTGAAGACTTTCAAATTGTTCGTAGGCAAAGATGGCTTCTTCGTAGGCCTTTTGGTGGTAGTGGGCATCCCCGAGCTTGAGTTCCGCCAGCGTGGCGTACTCGCTGAAGGGATACCACTCTTTTAATTTCTCGAAGGCCGCCACGGCCTGCCCGTATCGCTCGTTCTTGAAGGCGGCCATACCCCGTTCGGCCAACTGCCGGGCGGTTTCTTCCTCCTGAGTCTGAAACCATGCGCATCCCCCGGCCCCGGCTACAACGCCCAACAAACAGACCAGCACAAACCCTTTGACCCAGCTCATACTTGCAACCTCTTGGCCAACTGGGCCGCTTCCAGACCGGCGATACACCCTTCGCCCACCGCTTTGGCGATTTGCCACGGCTGGCCGGTGATGTCACCGGCGGCATACAGGCCGGCGATATTGGTTTCTTGCTTCTTGTTGGTCTCAATGAAACTGAACGTTTCGGCGTCAAAGGCCACTCCGAGATTGGCCGCCAACTCCATGGCGCCCTTGGCTCCCAACTCGATGAAAATGCCCGAAGCGATCAGGTCTTGACCGTTGGTCAGAATGACCTTGTCTACCCCGGCATCACCCAGGATTTCTTTGACCCAGGTACCTTGGACCACCGTCACATCGCTGTCTGCCAGCTTCTTGTGAAGTGCATCGGAAACACTCAACTCCTTACATACCAGATAGACCCGGCTGGCGAACCCCAGCAAGGTCAGCGCCCCGGTCACGGCGGCACTCTCATTTCCAACGATCACCACGTGGGCGTCCCGGTAAAATCCGGCATCGCAATCCACACAGTAACTGACACCCCGTCCCAGAAACTCCTTTTCGCCCTTAACCTTCAACTTTTTTCGGGATACCCCCAAGGCCAATACGAGGGTCTTGGCCAAAAAAGTCTCGTTATTCTCGCTGACCAGGGTAAACTGCTCGTCCTCGTTTTTGGTATCCACAATGTCTTGGAGAATAAAGCGGGCACCCAACTTCTCGGCCTGAAATCGGCCCGACGCCAGCAAGGCCTTGCCGGGAACGACCTCATCAAAACAACAGAAGTTGGCCACGTGGGCCTTATACAAACTACTCCGCTCCGGTTTGCCGAAGACGACCACCTTGGCCTTTTTGCCGCAGGCATGGATCGCGGCTTGCAGTCCCGCGGGACCACAACCAATGATGGCTACATCGTACAGGTCGCCGGACATCCTAGAGGGCCTTCTTTGCGAATTCCTCGATCTGTGACTTGGGGACCGCCCCCACCACCTGATCAAAGACCTTGCCGTCCTTGAAAAGGATCAGGGTGGGAATAGCCCGTATTCCGTACTTGGTCGGCGTGTTGGGACTTTGGTCCACATTACACCGGGCGAAGAGAATCTTGTCGCCGTAAAGGCCCTGCAGCTCCTCAAACACCGGCGCAATGGCCTTACAGGGCCCGCACCAGGGTGCCCAAAAATCAACCAGTGCCGGCTTGTCGGCATTCAAAATTTCGGATTCAAACGTGCTGTCATTTACGTCCAATAGACCTTCATGTCCCATAGATAGACTCCTTTAGCTTTTTGTTGCGCCCCCGTACTCCTGTCGGTTTGTCCCCGTAGATATAGAATACCACCCGACATTTGTCAACACGAAGCGCCGGATCTTGCCTCCCGACCGATTCCGGTCCGTCGGCAGTGGGTCAAAAACCGGTGGGTCAAAAAATTGACGAGCCCCACCCACCGGAGCCGGCCCATTCGTCTGGTAATTCCCCCAGAGACCGATCAATGGGAAGCGGGTGCTTGGGTGGTGTCTACGGCCCGGGAACCGACCCCGTGGAATGAACTTTGCATGTAACTTCTTCCGTCGGCGGCGGCTCGATACCTGACATATCGACCGCTTCATGCGAGCCAGGGGGGCATAATCGGACCGCCACTCCGGCTGTGCCACAAGGTTACCTGATCGGGAAATGTTGCGGTGCCACAAAACGAACAAAGAAAGTCTTATCGTCATCCCACATTCAAGGGATTGAGTGAGCGAGATCTCGTCTCTCTCTACAATGTGACGGGCGTCAAGAAAGTAAATCCCGGCGAACGTCTGGTCAGCGAAGGCGATGACGATTCATTCTTCTATCTGATCGTGGAAGGATCGCTTCGCCTGACCAAAAGACGAAACGGCACGTCGGACAATATCGCCGTCCTTCGTCAGGGGGATTCCGTCCCCGGGGCTTCCTGTTACGAAAAGGGCACCCGAAAGATGTCGGCCGTGGCATCGGAGGCCCTGACCGCTTTCGTCCTGGATGAATCACGGCTACAAGAATTGTCGCCCCAGGCGCAATCCATCATCTACCGGAATCTGAATCAAAAATCGACCCGACAAACCCACGCCCTCATGCTGGCGCAGGCGGACCTTTTTTACAAACATCAACAGTTGACCAGCCAGGTCGCCAAGCACCTTCAGTGCCGGCGGGACCAACACGCCAACTCCGAGATGATCCACAAGATCATCAAGGGCATTCCGCGGTTGCCCATGTACGCCAACCGTTTGGCCGTGGTCATTCTGGACGAGAATGTCTCGGCTCGGGATGTTGCTGAATTGGCCAAACTGGACCCGTCACTGGTCAGCGTGGTGCTCAAGTCGGTGAATTCGGCTTTTTACGGATTAAAACGCAAGATATCCGACTTTCAGCATGCGGTGCTGCTGTTGGGACTGAATCAGGTCTATCAGCTGGTAATGAACGTGGGCATCCGCAGTACCATGCCCAAGACACCGGCTTTCAGAGATTTGCTTTTTCATTCCTTGATCGTGTCGTTCATCGGGTTTGAAATCGCCCAACTGTGCAACCTGCAAAAAGCGGTGGCCGTAAGTACCATCGGTCTGCTCCACGACATCGGCAAAAGTGTCATCTTATTACTCAAGAAGCAGTATCCCAAAATGGAACTCCTGGTGGATATGCTGGATCCGTCCACGGTCGGGGCGCTTCTCCTCAAGGAGTGGAACATTCCCGACACGGTGTGTCGAACCCTGGAGTATCAACCCTATCCCGAGTGGCTGCCGCCGGAAACCATTCCGGAGGAATACAGAAACCATGTGGCGGTGCTCTTCGTGGCCCATCTGTGTTACGACTACCTGTCGGGTAAGAAAGAAGCCGAGTTACCCACCAACTTGTTCCCCGATTACATGGCCCTGTTGAAACGACCCGAACGGTCGGTGGCGGAATTTGTTGAAAAAAAGGTGTTTCCCGCACTGGACAAGAAAAAGGGAACGTACCCGGAGGAAATCCGTGACTTCTTGGCAACCAGCGGGGAGGCCGTCTTGGACAGGCCCCCGGAGACCGGACGGAGCCGGCGGTGATCGGTGACGGCCATCACGTCACCTCGGCAACCTTGCCGTTGTTCCCATCTCCCCAGTGTGTCTACCGCCCGGTGTCCACCACGCTGGATGTCGAGTGGATCCAAAGGACCCCAAGGGTCTCTTTTAGGTTAAAGAATATCCCTGTAAGTTCCGATTAAATAGGCGAATTTCGTTATTTCAATGGTGAATTCGTTTTTGGCGATACGCCCGGGCAGACCGGAAAGCCGTATCTCAGCCGAACATGACCGGATCAGCCCGGATGTAACATGTAGAGTCGATTGCTTGGATGGAGGTTGCAGATGGATGACACAAGAGGGACGCTGGTCCTGAAGGCCGTTCCCGACGGGGGTGTGCACGAGGTGGAGGCCTTTTTGGCCAAGGTATTCAAAGGGGTATCCTCGGAAAAGGTCTCCCGACTGATCGCCAAAGCACCGGTGGTGCTGAGCAAAAACATGCCCGCCGAGGCCGGCGACAAGATCGTCAGAAACCTGGAACGGCTGGGCGCCACCGTCGATTTTGTCCCCCGGGAAACGCCTGCCGAAGGACTGGTGGGAGAAATCATCCCTCAGGAAACGTCGCAGACCCCCTCCCAACCGACCCAACAATCGGCCCATTCTGCGGCAGAGCCGACAGTCGATAGCGACCAGCCCCGAGTGGGATGGATGGATACCATCAAAGCCTCAATATCGAGGAATATCGCTACGGTCAACAAAGAACTCTGGCTGATTCTCTCCCTGATAGTCCTGGCGGCGGTAATGAATTATCTGGTAGCCGCCAACCGCATGGTTCTCGGTTTCTACACGCTGCCCACGCTCTTTTCCGCCTATTTCTACGGCCGTCGCCACGCCACCTTGACCGCCTTTGCCAGTGTATTTCTCATCGGTCTGCTCGTTCACTACAACCCGAACCTGCTGGCGGAAACAGCGGCCACCGACTTCGTCGACGGCCGCTGGTATGACCTGACCGCGTGGGCGGGGATCCTGGTGGTAACCGCCTATGCCATGGGGACGCTCCATGAACATCATGAATCCCGGGTAAAGGAACTCCGTCAAACCTATCACGGCCTGTTGCTGATCCTGCGCCAATTCATTTCCAAGGAC
>CAZHHS010000105.1:0-6678 GCA_964532395.1 uncultured Desulfobacterales bacterium
CCTAGGAGCCTGTCGGAAAACTTACAGGAAAGCCACGCGGCAAAATGATTCGTTCCGCAAATCCCAATCAGGGCCCCCTCCGGATTCTGCCGTGGGTTATCCCCGCCGTGTCGGTAGGGGTTTGGGTTCTGATATCGGAAATGCAGTTACTTCCCTCGTATCTGCTCCCCCACCCCACACGGGTCTTCAACGCCGGCTATCTTTATATCTTCGGTACCCCGGGAGAGGGAATGTATACCGGGAGATTTCTCCCCGACGTCCGCGCAAGTCTGGTTCGAGTGGCCTTCGGATTCGGCCTGGCTACCTTGGTAGGCATTCCACTGGGGGTCCTGTCCGGCAGGCTCCGGGCCTGCCGTCGCCTGTTGAGTACCCCCGTGAATGCATTGAGGGCGGTACCCGGCATTTGCTGGTTACCTTTGGCATTGGTTTGGTTCGGTATCGGTCTTAAAACCACGGTCTTTCTCGTCGCCCTGGCCGCTTTTTTCCCCATCTACCTCAATTGTGCCAGCGGCATTCGGCAAGTCGACCCGATACTGCTTGAAGCCGGGGCCATGATGGGGGTCAGCCGCATACGGGGGACGTTTTCCATTTTGTTGCCCAGCGCCATGCCCCATATTATTCCCGGACTCCGGTTGGGACTGGGCATCTCCTGGGCCTATCTCGTCCTGGGAGAACTCACGGGGGTCCGTCAGGGACTGGGGGCGGTAATCATGGATGCCCGGATGGTGGGCCGCATCGACACCATAATCGTGGGCATCATTCTTATCGCGGTCATCGGTCGCTTGAGTGACACACTTCTCTACTTTTTGATGAAATGTTTTTTTAAAAGCGCCCGGAGGCTATCGTGAGCCGCCGATTCAAAGTGGTGTCATCGGCGGCGGCCCCCCGCCGTAAGCCCGTTTTGGAAATCCGTAACCTGGGAAAAGTGTTCCCCGCCCAAAGAACGTGTTTGAGTGTACTGGAAGATATCCGATTCGATGTCCAGCCCGGCGAAATGATCTGTATTCTCGGTCCCAGCGGATGCGGAAAGACGACCTTGCTGCGGATCCTCGCCGGCTACGTGAAACCGGATTCCGGAGACGTACTGTTACACGGAACCCCGGTTTCCCATCCCGGCCCGGACCGATGTGTGGTCTTTCAAGAAGACGCCCTCTTCCCATGGCTCACCGTTGAGGAAAACATTGCCTTTGGTTTGCGGGGGAAACCCGACTGGCGGAACGTGAGCCAACAAATGGTCGATCAATTCCTTTCATTGGTGGGCCTTGCCCCATTTCGTAAATATCTGCCGCATACCATTTCCGGCGGCATGAAACAGCGCGTAGCACTGGCCCGGGTGTTGATCCTGCAACCGGAAATCCTGCTCATGGATGAGCCCTTTGCCGCCCTGGACGCCCAAACTCGGGAAGAGATGCACAGTCTTTTGCTGCGCCTCTGGGAAGAACTGGCTCACACCATCATATTTGTCACTCATGACGTAAGGGAGGCCGTGACTCTGGCGGACCGAGTCATCGTCATGGAAAAAGGTCCTGGTCGGGTGAGGCAGAGCGTTGAAATCGACCTGGGTCGCCCTCGACGTCAGGACACGGATCGATTTCACCAAAAGACCAAGATCCTCCATGACCTGCTCCGACACCCTTGAAACCAAGCCCTGTTTCCGTCCCATGAATCGCCGCCCTCGCCCCGAGGAAACGTCTGCCCGACCCAAAACCAACAAATATGTATCTTTTGATATCAAAACCCACGCCTTTGTGCCTTTCCCCTTGTCCGACTGGGGCACAAACTAGATAACTTTCTGGATTTACAAGGCATTTATTTCTGGCGTGTCGATTGCATCGGATAACCGGATAATCGGATAAGTAGAATAAGTACAAATTACAAACAGGAATAGAGCCCCAGATTGTGTAGAGGAGGTACGACATGAAAAACATCAGCTTGACCTTCTATGACAACAATTACACTGCCCAGGCCAAAACCAACATCAGTCTTGAACCGGACCAAGTCAACAGTCTCAAAACCCTACTCGGGCAGATCGAAGGAACCCTTCTGGCCGAACATGCCAGCGTACTGGCCATCGAGGACCTGCTTAAAAAACCGGTACACTTGACAATCACCGATTACGGCAGCGAGACGTAGCGATGGCGGGGATAAAACGGTAATCGAGGCAACCGACAAAAACGTTGCCCCGGTGACCGTTTTCCGAACGGTTGCCCGGACAGGGCAAGGGTGTTATTGCGGGTTTTTGCGCTCCTTCGAAGGGGCTCCGGACCGGTGGTTTCCGGCACCATTACGGGTCATCCCCACCGGTTCCCCCCACGGTGTTTCAGATCGATATATTGAACATGGCCCCGCTCGCTGATGAAAGAACTCATCAACCAACTCACCAGACTTATCAGCAAGGACCCCAAAACAGCCGACCCGAATCCGTGGACGTAAAAGCCGGAGATCACCCCCGAGGCCATCTGTAACATCAACGCGTTGATCACAAACGTAAACAGCCCCAGGGTCAACAAATTGATCGGCAAAGTCAAAATAATGATCACGGGGCGGAAAAAGGCATTCAACACACCGAGTATAGCGGCGGCAAAAAAGGCGGAAAAAAACCCCCGAACTTGAATACCGTCTAATACGTACGACGCCACCAGTATGGCACCGGTCAAGACCAACCATCGCACAAACAGCCCTTTCATTTTTCCCACCTCCCTCGCATGTACCGGTATGCTTGTAAACAAGTACCAAACAGGATAGCCGGCTCTCTTGGAAACGTCAACCGTCGGAGAAGTCACTTAACCGTGGCATAAACTCCCTGATCCATGATACACAGATGATACAGACGTGATACAGAAAAGAGGATACCGGCCGTTTTCCGACGGACTCTTGGGAAAAAAACAAATCCGCATTGAAGGAGGCAACCATGTTCAAGTCTATCGTTCTCGGGTTGGACGGATCACAGCACAGCCTGCGCGCCCTGGAATCGGCCGGGACTCTGGCCGAGCATTTCGGTGCAAAGTTGATCCTGGTGCATGCCTATCCCCGAACATCTGATTTGCGCCGGTTTGAAGGCTATGACCGGTTGGTCTCCCAACGCAAGAATGCAGGCCAGGCAATCCTCGACGACGCCAGAAAGCGCCTGGCTGACGTTTCGTTCGAGGTGGAAGAAGACCTTCTCGAAGGGCCCGCTGCGGAGGCGATCCTGTCGGTGGCGGAAACACGGCTACCCGACTTGATTGTCCTGGGCACTCGGGGCATGGGCTCCGTCAAGGGGCTTGTAATGGGAAGTGTGAGTCACAAGGTCACCCACCATGCCCCTTGCACGGTCATGGTCGTCCGGTAACGGCGATATAGTCCCCCGGCGGACACACCGATACTTCGCAATCCCTCATACGCCATCACCCACCCGGTCCTTTTGGACCTTCAACCCATGTCGGACCGTTTTTTGTTTAACCCCGCCCGGAACTTTTCCGATAAAGCATTTATAGCAGGGCGTATTTTTGCGTCCCTAACCGATGGGGAATGTGTGCCGATGGCTACAATAGAATTGTCGGAATTGGACCCGGGCATGGTCCTGGCAACGGATTTGCGGGCCCCTAACGGGCGTTTCCTCCTGGGAAAAGGTGCCCATGTCACCTCAGACCATCTCGAGGTTATGGCGGCCTGGGGCGTGGTCGAGGTGGACGTCGAAGGTCTGTCCGATCAGGAACTCGAATCGAAACGGAGCGCCCACATAGATCCCAGCCGGATGCAGGCCGCCGAAGAAAAGACCCGGCAGCGCTTTGCCCATGCCAATCTTGACCACGAAGGCATGGGCCAGTTGTTTCAGACATCTGTTTTGATAGAGGCCCAGCAACTCACGGACGGTACCGCTGAAACGGGCAATAATGATTCAGATTCCCCCGATGACCACATGGATTGCCCCCGCTTGCCGGAATCGGCTGAAAGGAAGGTCGAACCGGGCTCACTGATTCGGGACAAACTCAAGCTGCCGTCTTTGCCGGTGATATTTGATCAGATCAATGACGCGCTCAATGATCCTCGAAGTTCTGCCACCTACCTGGCCGGCATCATCAGTAAAGACGCCAGCCTCTCTGCATTACTGCTGAAGTTGGTCAACAGCGCGTTTTATGGCTTTCCGTCCAGAATCGACACCATCTCTCGTGCAATCGCCATCATCGGAACCAAAGAACTGAGTACGTTGGCCCTCGGCGCCTGTGCGCTGAAAATGTTCAGAGACATTCCGCGCGAGTTGATGGACATGAAATCGTTTTGGAAGCACAGTATCGCCTGCGGCATCCTGGCGCGCATCCTCGGCAGTTATAAGCAAAGTAACGCATCCACAGAACGCCTTTTCCTGGCGGGGTTACTCCACGACATCGGCCGATTGCCCATGTTTCAAAGCTTGCCCCTTCAGGCCAAAGCCGCGCTTGTAAGCGCTCGTCGAACCGGTCGGCTGCTTTGCGACGCGGAGCAGGAGGTATTTGGATTCGACCATGCCATGGTGGGCGGAATGCTCGTCAAGAAGTGGAAATTTCCGTTAATATTTGAACGATCCGTCAGTGCGCACCATACCTGCACCACCGGCAACATGGCTTGGGAAACGGCCTTGGTGCATGTATCCGACGTGGTGGCCAATGCGCTGGCCGTCGGCTCCAGCGGAGAACAATTTGTACCGCCCTTGGCAATTAAAGCCTGGCATACCGCAGGACTTTCCGTAGGCATCTTGAAAGCGGCTATACGGCAGGCCCAACCCTACATCGAAGAAACGATACAGGTGTTCTTCCCAAATGGATAACAGAAACAAAGACAGCGACGTATACGCACTCAAAGACCGCGTGCAATATCTGGAAGAAGTTAATCGCCTCATGTGGGATGCCCTGGAAAAGGTGGCGGCCCTGGCGGACTTCAAGACCACGATCAAGAACCTCACTGACGAGTCGCCGATTTTACAGGAAGCCAGAGAACGCCTCCACGCCCTGATTCCCTTTGAGGCCACCGCCTTCTTCTTGGTGGATGAAGATACCGGAAAATTTGTCCCTACAGATTGTAGTCCGGGAGATTACACCGTGTTGTTACGCGATCAGGTAAAGGCGTTGATCCACGAAGGGACCTTCGCCTGGGCCATTAGAGAACCGCGACCGATCATCGTGCCTTTCGACGGATCTCAAAAGCGCCTCGTCCTGCACGTCCTGACTACCGTCTCCCGTGTGCGGGGGATGTTTGTGGGACTGGTGGAAGGCGGAGAACAGGAGATTCCTCACCTATTTACATCGTTGCTCTCCATCGTCATGCACAATACGGCCAATGCACTGGAAAGCTATGAACTATACAGAATAATGAACGACGCCAACAACAAACTGGAGACCAGGGTCCAGGAAAGGACCCGCCAGCTTTTGGAAGCCAACAAGGAACTGGAACGAACAGCGGCGGTAGCCAATGAGATGGCCCAAAAAGCCGAGGCTGCCAACCAGGCCAAAAGCTATTTCCTGGCCAACATGAGCCATGAAATCCGCACCCCTTTAAATGGGGTGATCGGCTTCACGGACATGCTGCTCGACACGAAATTGGACGAAGGGCAGCTCCAGTACACACAGACCGTTCAGCAGTGCGGAGAAGGCCTCTTGGACTTGGTCAATGACGTCCTTGATTTTTCCAAAATGGAGTCCGGACACTTCGAACTGGAAAGCGTCACATTTAATCTCTCAAAAACGGCGCGTCAGGTCTGCGACCTGATCAAACCCAGAACAAAACAAGACGTGAAACTCGATTGCCGGATAAACGATGACGTCCCTACCCACCTGCAAGGAGATCCCACACGATTTCAACAAATATTATTGAATCTCGTGGGAAATGCGGCGAAATTTACCCAAACCGGGCACATCGAACTCTCGGTGGGGATACGGCAACGGGCGAACGACCAGGTCAAGCTCCTTACCCGGGTAAGAGATACGGGAATCGGAATTCCCAGTCAGGTATTGCAGCATATCTTTGAACCCTTTCAACAAGCGGATGTCTCAACCACCCGGAAATATGGGGGTACCGGACTCGGTCTGTCCATCTGCAAGAAGTTGGTCGAGATGATGGGCGGGCAAATCTGGATAGACAGTTTGGCCGGGGAAGGAACCACGGTTCATTTTACGGCATGGATGAACGCGCCTGACGGCGTGATGCCCTCCGATTCCGATGAGGCGACATGTGCCACACCCCGTCAACGGGCGGTTGGCGCCACCGGCGCCATGGGCACTTCTCCCGGCAAACAATCGGCCACCGTGCTTTTAGCCGAAGACAACCCGGTCAATCAGCGGTTGGCAAGTATTCTGCTGGACCGGGCGGGTTACCATGTGGACGTGGCGAACAACGGACGGGAAGCCGTCGAAAAATACACCACATCGCCCTACAATTTCGACGTCATTTTCATGGATATCCAAATGCCTGAAATGGACGGCATCAAGGCATCACAGGCCATTAGAAATGAGGGATTCGACAAAATTCCCATCATCGCTGTTACGGCCCATGCCTTGAAAGGAGACCGAGAGCGGTGTCTGGCGGCGGGCATGAATGACTATATTACCAAGCCGTTTAAAAAAGAAGTCGTGACTGAAATATTGCAGAAGTGGATTCCCAATCGGCAATCTTAGGGTTCGCGCAAAAATAACTTCACAGAATGGGCGCTCGGATTTGGTTCGG
>CAZHHS010000106.1:0-6673 GCA_964532395.1 uncultured Desulfobacterales bacterium
GTGTAGGGCTTTCTAAGGCTTCTTCCGGTTCTTGCTGACAACCACTGAGGGCAAAAACGAATATGCCGGTAGTAAGAATCAGTATCTTCGAAATAGCGTTCATCTGTGTCTTCCTCCTTTCTTGAAACGGGTTTTGAGTTTCCTTCAATCTTCTCGCTGAACTGGTATACAAGCCTACCTGATGAAACAGGGCCTTTGAATGGGTTAAATCCTGTATCTTTTTGTGGGGTTTGTATACCTCATTGAGGTCACGTACCCCCGTCTTTTCCGCCCTTGGCAGATGCCTCGCCGACGTGAATGAGGACACGGCGAGTGACTACCGGCCCAAGAAGCTCAAAAAAGACCGTAGAGCCAATAACCACGGTGATTATCGTTTCTTTCAAATCTGGGAAGTGTTGCCCCGCGATGAGTGCCATCCCCAATGCCACGCCGGCTTGGGGCATTAAGGCCATCCCCATCCAATGCCGTATTGTTTTGTCTGCGTGACAAAATCGTCCGGATACCCGTGCTCCGAGTACGAGACCGGCGATGCGGCCGATAATATAAGTGGTTCCCAAAAGCCCCGCCTTTATTAGGGCATCCACATGCAGTGATGCGCCGGCGAGAACGAAAAAAAGAATCATGAACGGCCATTCGATGCCCTCTATGGCATTGAAGCAATGCCGGTGATGACGGGCGATATTGGCCACCGTGGCGCCGAGGATCATGGCCGCCAGGATGTATGACACGTCGAGCCAGACCGCAAGGCCGCCGCTGAGAAACACCATTCCCAACGCTTCCGCCTGGGTGGGTTCACCCTCCTCGATGCGGCCGGTAAGGTAGGCCAGAGGAATGCCGATCAATACGCCGATTAGCACGGCGCCTCCGACCTCCCATATTCCCTTTAATATGGCCTGTCCGGCACCGCCGCTTTGACCGCCGATTACCTCCGCCAAAGATAAAAGGATGCTGAACATGAGGAGACCCCAGGCATCGTCGATGGCGACAATGCCCAGAAGGGTTTCAGAAAACTCACCCTGTGCGTCTGTTTCACGGACCACGTCCACGGTAGCGGCGGGAGCACTCGCCGGGGCGATGCCGGCAAGCAGAACGGCTATTTCGACGGATGTCCCCAATGCCAAGAGAATTCCCGTAACCGCCAAGGAGGCACAAAGTGTTTCCCCGACAGACATCCATAAGACCGTCGAGCCCCGTTCACGAAATGCGGACAACGTCATCTTCTCACCCAACAGAAATCCCACTGTGACCAGGGCCAGTCGGGTGAGCACGGGAAACCAGTTTTCACGAAAGTCGGGCAATACATCCAGAACCGCCGGACCGGCTAAAAAGCCTACCAATAGCAATAGAGTCACCCGAGGCAGGAAGGTTCGGCGACTCAGCAGATCGGCAACCAGCCCGGTAACGAAAAGTCCTCCGAGTGTAAGGAGTATGACAACCGAGTGTTCCATTTCAGATAATGTATGGGCCTGACAAAAGGTCGAGTTAAGGGGTTGACTTCCGTTTGAGAAAATTACGTATAGGGAGATGTTAGATACCGGCAAGCAGATCGTAAATAAGGGGAATCCTGTATCCGAAGGCCGGTGGCGTAGTGGGCGGGGAGAAGGTGAGTGCATACTGGGTCGAATTCTGTCAAATACAGGAATTTGCGTATTTACGCATTTCCGCATCAGCGCCATTATTGGGGCTCAGAAAGCGATAGGGCCTTTTGTCACGCATTCGGGTGAGGAACGTAAAAGCGATGGTCTATTACATGCGAAAGGAGGATTTTATGTGCACAGGCAAATCTAGACAATGTATCCGAAGTAGGGGCATGGCAGCCATACTGGCGCTATGTTTGGCAGCGGTGCTGGGTTTGGGAAACATAGCCGGCGCGGCCACACCGGCGCTTACGGATGTCTCGGTTACCGACGCGGTGGAGGATGAACTGGTTCTGGATACCGCCGTACGGTCCAGCCGCATCGACGTGGAAACCAATGATGGGATTGTCACGCTCGATGGGGTGGTGGATAACATACTGGCAAAGGACCGGGCCACTAACATTGCGAAGGGCGTAAAAGGCGTCCGAGCGGTGGTTAACCAGATCGAAGTGGTACCACCGGTTCTTTTGTCGGACAATGAATTGAGCGAAGATGTTAAGGATGCCCTGTTGACCGATCCGGCGACGGAGTCTTACGAAATTGATGTTTCGGTGAAGGACAATGGGGTTACCCTGACCGGAAGGGTCGATTCATGGCAAGAAAAGCAGTTGGCCGAGAAGGTCGTAAAGGGCGTGAGTGGTGTAACCGCCGTGGAGAACCGGATCCGCATCGACTATGAAACCACGAGAGCGGACCTGGAAATCAAGGAAGAAATCGAACAGGCCCTCAGATGGGACACGCTGGTCGATCACTTCCTCATCGACGTTGCAGTCGAGGATGGATCGGTGTCGCTCAGCGGAACCGTGGGCAGTGTGTCGGAAAAAACAGAGGCGGTCTTCGATGCGTGGGTTACCGGCGTTACCTCGGTGGATGCCTCCGACTTGGAAGTCAAGACATGGGCCCGGGATGCTGATTTGAGGGAGGACAAATATGTCGTTAAATCGGAGGAAGCCCTTGAAGAAGCTATTCGGGATGCCCTGCTGTATGATCCGCGGGTTTCATTTTTTAACATTACGGTCGAGGTCACGGACAGTGAAGCCACCTTGCGGGGTCGGGTCAACAACTTGAAAGCCAAACACGCGGCGGAACAAGTGGCCAAAGACACTGTAGGCGTAGGGTTTGTGGACAACCGGATAAAGGTCAGACCGGCCTTACACTTGAGCGATAGTGAGATCAAGGATGATGTGGAAGATTCTCTAAGCCGAAATCCATACGTCGAGAAATACGAGATCGACTCAATGGTTACCAACGGAATCGTCTACCTGAGCGGATATGTGGATACCTACTTTGAAAAGGCGCAGGCCGAAAATGTAGTATCCAAAGTGCCGGGCGTTATCGAGGTGGAAAATAACATAACCGTGGATGACGTTCTGCCTCCCACTTACGATCCGTACCTCGACGACTATGATTATGGTTACTATGAATACGGTCCGGGCGGATACCCGGCGAAAACGGATGATCAGATTTTGGAAGACATCAGAGATGAGTTGTTCTGGAGTCCTTTCGTCGATGCCGACAGTATTAAAGTGTCCGTGGAAGACGGGGTGGCAACGTTGAAAGGCGATGTGGCTTCCTGGTCGGAGTATCATTCGGCGGTGGAAAACGCCTATGAAGGCGGATCGATTTGGGTCCGAAATAAGCTGGAAATTGAATAGGCCCTTTTTGCATGCTGCCCTCGTGAGGGGCCATTGGTAAGCATATTGTGGGGCACCGGAAGGCGCTGATTCTTGTGCCTTCGGTGCTCTCACACGCAGGGTCACAAACGTTTACCCTGAGAATCTATCATAAAGGAGGGTGTTATGAAAAAGCGATGGATCCCTGTCATATTGGTGACCGCTTTGTTGGTATTTGTTTCAGTCCCTTTACATGTATATGCGGGCAAGGTTCATACAATGGAAGGCAAGGTCAGTGCTGTTGAGCCGAAATATAATACGGTAGTCGTGGAAGTACCGATAGGCCAAGACCGATTGTTTACCGTCGGCGGCCCCCTGGTGGCCGATGCGGTGGTGAAAAAAGACGGACGGAGTGCCAATCTGGAAGAGTTGTCCAGTGGTGACTCCGTGGTGGTGACCTGGCGGTCGACACCCAATGGGCACGTCATTGAAAAACTCATTGCCGCCTCTCGCTAGGGGGCGATAAAAGTATTTCGTCCGATGATATTCGAGGAGAGATATAAGCGTAAGTAGGGCAAGGTGATGCAAAAGGATAAAGAGCGGGACGGCGGCGATCCCGCCAAAAATAATCCCATGCAGGATGGGCTGAACAAGAGACGACTTGTCGCCTGGGTACTGGTGATTTGGTTGGCTTCTGCGTTCTTCTTCAATTGGTATGGGGGAACGCCGGGCGAGTCGATTTCATACACGAGGTTTAAGAAGCAGGTTCGCGACGGCAATGTAGCGGAAATTACCGTCAAAGGGGACCAAATATCAGGAAGACTCAAGAACGCCCAAAAACTGGGAGAAGCCGAAGGTAGCCCGAAAGTGGACCACTTTCAAACGGTAAAACCCCCCTTTGAGGATCAAAATATCCTGAATCTATTGGATGAAAAGGGTGTCACGGTTAATGCCGAATCCCAGCAAGGATCCTGGTGGAGTAGTTTCTTGGTGGTCCTTTTACCCTGGATACTGATTATTGGCCTGTTTGTGTATAGCAGCAAGAAAATGCAGGAAAGACTCGGCGGCATGGGGGGCGGTGCCGGAAGAGGGGGAGGCCCGTTCGGCTTCTTTAAATCCAAGGCCAAAATCTATACAAAGTCCAAAAGTGACGTTCACTTTGAAGACGTCGCCGGATTGGAGACGTCTAAAAAGGAACTGAAGGAAGTCGTGGCATACCTTAAAGATCCCGAGCGGTTCCAGAGCCTGGGCGGGGAGTTGCCCAAGGGGATCCTGCTCGTAGGACCTCCGGGTACAGGCAAGACGCTCTTGGCCCGTGCGGTTGCCGGTGAGGCGGACGTCCCGTTTTATACCATCAGTGGGTCGGAATTCATTGAGATGTTTGTCGGCGTGGGGGCCTCCCGGGTGCGGGATATGTTTGATCAGGCCAAAAAGGATGCCCCTGCTATCATCTTCGTGGATGAGTTGGACTCGATCGGCCGAGTGAGGGGGACCGGTTTGGGCGGCGGGCATGACGAACGGGAACAAACGCTGAACCAGATCCTGTCTGAAATGGACGGATTCGATCCCCAGGAATCCGTCGTGGTGATGGCGGCGACCAATCGACCGGATGTTCTGGATCCCGCACTCATCCGTCCCGGCCGTTTCGATCGACGGATTACGCTGGAACTTCCTCAAAAAAAGGCGAGAAAGAAAATTCTAGAGGTGCACACCCGGGAGGTGCCCCTGGCCGACGATTTGGATTTGGATATTGTCGCCGGCCAAACGGTAGGATTTTCGGGTGCCAAGTTGAAAAACCTGGTGAACGAAGCGGCCCTCTTAGCGGCTCGAGAAGGAAGACGGCAAGTCACCCAGGAAGAGTTTGACAGGGCCGTGGATAAAATCCGTATGGGGCTTGAAAGAGAAGACTATATCAACGAAGACGAAAAGGAGATCATTGCCTATCATGAGGCCGGACATGCCTTAGTGGCGGCACTTTTGCCGAAGGCCGATCCTCTCCGAAAGGTAACCATCATTCCGCGGGGTCGGGCCCTGGGGGCTACCGAGCAAATACCCGAGGAAGATCGCCATAACCTAAGCAGGGAATACCTGTTGGCCCGAGTGGCCATCACCGTTGGCGGTCGAGCGGCGGAAAAGATGGTTTTCGGAGATGTGACCTCCGGGGCGGGAGACGACCTTAAAAACGCTACGGAACTGGTGCGGCGCATGGTATGCCAATGGGGCATGAGTGAAAAGGTCGGACCGGTGACTTTTAATCACGGAAAGGCGCACCCCTTTCTGGGGCGAGAAATTGCGCAAGAAAAGGACTTTAGTGAGCACACGGCACAGCTAATTGATGAAGAGGTCAGACGAATCATCACGGACATGCAGGATAAAGCGGCCGGTCTGTTGGAGGAGAACAGGCAGAAGTTGGACCGATTGGCTCATACCCTGTTGGACCAAGAAACCCTGGAGGAATCCGAAATCTCTGAAATACTGGATATGAAGGAAGAAGAAAAAAAGGTTGCCCAACAAGGAAACTAGAAAGTGTGACCAATGAAAGAAGCCATGTTTTATACCACGGGACCCTCAGACGAGGTTCACTGTGCGCTTTGCCACCATACGTGCAAGATCAAAGAGCGTAAAAGAGGTCTTTGTGGGGTTAGACAGAACGAAGGCGGGAAGCTCTATACGCTCGTGTACGGCAATCTCATTGCAGAGAACATCGATCCGGTGGAAAAAAAGCCACTGTTTCATTTTCTCCCCGGTTCCAAGACTTTTTCCATAGGTACCGTGGGATGTAATTTCTTTTGCAAGCATTGCCAAAATGCCGACATTTCCCAGTATCCACAAAAGCATCACGGTGAGATTCCCGGTAACGCCCGGACCCCCGATCAAGTGGTGGATGCCGCGAAAAGCCAAAGATGTCGTTCCATAGCCTATACGTACACGGAACCCACCATCTTTTATGAATTCGCCTATGACACCGGTCGAACGGCCCATGATGAAGCCTTGCGAAACATATTCGTAAGTAATGGTTATATGTCGGCCGAACCGGCCCGCCGGATTGCACCCTATCTCGACGCGATAAATATCGATTTAAAGAGCTTCAGCGATCAGACGTATCGATCCATTTGCGGAGCTCGGCTCCAACCCGTACTCGACAACATCCGGCTGATGAAAGAATTGGGGGTCTGGGTTGAAGTGACCACCCTGATTATCCCAACGGTGAACGACTCGGAGTCCGAACTGCGGGAGATTGCCCGATTCATCAAGGGGCTGGATGTGGAAATACCCTGGCACGTCTCACAATTCTTTCCTGCCTATAAAATGGATGGGTATGAGCCCACTCCCCCCGAAACGATTCACACCGCCCGGCAGATCGGAGCGGACGAAGGCCTTCATTACATATATGAGGGAAATCTTCACGGGCAGGGCGAAGAG
>CAZHHS010000107.1:0-6598 GCA_964532395.1 uncultured Desulfobacterales bacterium
GTTCCCTTGAGGGCAAATTTGAGAAAAGGCGTTACGTCATTTTCCTTGTTTTTTCTGGCTTGAGAGAATGCAAGGAAATATGCATCTATATTTGTGTAGTAAAAATTAGATAGCATCACGGGAACATACTTGATTCCCGAAGCATGCAGAGTCAACGCTTCAATAAGCCTTGCCGTTCTACCGTTTCCATCCCCGAAAGGATGTATGAGCCCAAAATAGTAATGAGCCAATGGCGCTCGGACAAAGGCATCGAGCGCCATGATTTCTTCACTGTTAATCCACTCCTCAAAGTGCATCATAAGGTCTTCTATGTCTGGCAAACATTTTGGTGGCGTGTACTGCCCACCGTGCTCTGAGTCGCCCACCTGCACTTTGTGGTTTCGGTACTTGCCTGGAAGATTGTACTCTTGCTCAATACCATCGGTCACAACGGCATGGATCTTTTTTATTAGGCTTTGTGTTATCTCGATCGGCGAATCTCTTGTCGGCATGGCGTCGATGCCGTCATAGGCTCTTTTAAGGTTTTGTATTTCCTTTTCAGCCCTTTCCGGCGCCCTGACGCCACCGGAGGTTGCTATGATTTCGCCGACTCTTTCTTCTGATAGAGGATTTCCCTCTAGGGCTGCCGTACCAAAAATCGAACGCCGAACAAGTTCTGCGTGTAACTGAGATGAGATTGAAGGTAAAATAGGCAGATCGGATACTGTCTTATAAAGTACCGATGCTTCTATCAAAAGAGGAGTTAACTCCTCTGAGGAGAAGTTTCTGCTAAAGAGGAAATAACCCGATTTTTTCGTAAAAATCTTCTTTACTGAGTTTTTGTCCATTGTTTTGACCTAGTTTTTGGCAACATATTACAGTGTATTGTCAAGTATATATATAATATAGGTCCATTTATGTGTCAATAATATTGTCCGTAATAAAGGCTCGGAATAATAAGGTCCCGCCATGTTCCCCAGATACTCAAATTTCGTAGACCCTCGGTTTGCTTCAGAGGCTTTTTGTGGTACCAGCATAAACTTTTTTCCATTGATTATGACATGTTAAGAGCATTAAGGGAGGGGTTTCTCGTTTTCAGCGGAGAAAAAGGATAGCAGAGACGCTGTTATCTATATTGGGGATTATAGATCATGAGAAAGGTGGAGCCGTTGCCGACGCCACCTTTCACCTGTCCAACGTTACGGGCTACGCCACATCCCTGTAGGTGTCGTAGATCTCTGCCTTGTGGCTTTGAGCTCTGAATAGCTTGTAAAGACTGATCATTCCCGTCCTTTTGACGTTCAGGCGGTGCAAGTAACTTCGGCATAGAGAAGACATGATTTCAAAGCCCATTACAGAATTCGCCCTCATGGTTTCGGCGAGCCGGAAAGCTTCTATAGCAAACGTTGTTGCCTCGCTCACCGCTTCGGCGGTCACGTTATAAACATAGGGTTCTACCAGGGCCACGGTGCCGAAAACGGCACCCGGTAGTTCGAGAGTCTTGGCCATGAGATCGGTCTCTTCGTTATCCTTCACCCTTACGGAGATCCGACCGTTCAACAAGACGTGAACCGTCTCTGCCCTGTTGCCCTGTTTGATGATCTCCTCGCCTGCCCGGAAGTTCTTTTCCTGACCGAGTTGGGCGATCTCTTCAATCTGTCTTTTCGATAACGATTCGAACAAAAACGCCCGTTTCAACACGTCTACAGTTGTCATGATGTCTCCTTCCGATAGCACTATCCTTTGGATGATAAGGCGGCTTTCTCACACGCAACGCAAAGCCCTTTCCAGCTTCCAGGAGTTCGTCTGGCTCAGACCCAAGGCTTCCCCCATACAGCATCTCCGGAATCCGCCTCCAGAATCACGTAAGTCCGGTGGTGACATCCCTCCTTTCTTATCTTAGATGCTTGCTGCCCCGGTCTACGAACGAATAGGCCGCTTTTTCTGATTACATGATCCCCGAATACGTATTTCTCCAAGGGATCCGGGGGATCCGGGGGATCCGGATAAACAAACGGATGGCATTTTGATCCCCGACAGAAAACAAATCTTCAGTCAGGGAACAGGTCAGCACATTTTGAGAGGTCTTTTCACATCCCACACAATGAATAGATTAACAGCGAAAGGTAGGCTCTGTTTTCCCTAAGCATTTACACATCGAAGCCAAGAAGTCAAGGTACAAAACCGAATGCGGTTATCCGGCAAAAGCGCCTGCCTTGGGGTACACTGTGAGCATACACGTCACCGCGGCCCGGCCCCGAGAGTGTCCCGTCCCCGGTAGAATGCGAGCTTCCGGGCATAGGGCTCATAGGTCTTCTCGATTTGGGCGACTTTCTCCGCGTCGGCCGGCACGGCGCCGTCGTTTTTCACACCGCCCAGGATTTTGACTTCCTCGCGGGAAGAACACCCAACGATAGCCATGGTGACGTCGAAGGAAAGGGCGAAACGTATGAGGTCTTGCGCACTGACCGGCAAGGCGGGATTGAGGTAATGGGACCCGCCCAGGATCTTCATGGCGATCACGGCGATGTTTTTTGCCCGGGCCGCCGGCAGTGTGGCGGTCAGGAATCCGCCCAATACCGCTTCCACGGGGTTGACCGGCAACAAAACGGCGTCAACGGGCCAACTTTCCACCGCTTGGGTCAGGATGGCGGGGTCCTGGTGTCCCGTCACGCCGATAAAGCGCACTTTGCCTGATTTCCTGGCCTCGACAAAGGCTTCCAGGGCCCCACCGGGCCCCGATATGGCGTCGAGGTCGTCACGGTCACGGACATCGTGGATCTGCCACAGGTCCAAATAGTCGGTTTCCAATCGCTTCAGCGTGCTCTCCAAATCGGCCAGTGCCTCGTCTCGACGCCGGGATGCGGATTTACTCGTTTGAAAGATCCGGCCGCGGGCCTCCGATTGTTCTCGCCAGACCGACCCGTAATAGCGCTCACTGTCCGCATAGACTCGGGCAGAATCGAAGTAGCCGATTCCCTGTTCGAGGGCTTCGTATATCACTTCCCGGGCCTCATCACTTCTCCCGGCCGTTCGTAACACCCCTTCCCCGCCCAAGCCGATTCTCCCGTACGTTTTTAGTTCCGTGTCGAGTGACATGGTTGATCCTCCCCCCCTTAAACTTTGCTCAACAACGGCTCTTAAGACCCGGCCGGCCACACATAGTCGGCGTCCGCCACCGTTGCGGTCTTGACGTCGGTTTTGCCCGGGATGCTGGGAAGAATGATCCTGTAGGGTACCGCTGACCGCCGACGGACCTGTTCGGGAATTCCCCTCCGCCAGGCGTGACCGCTTCCCGCCAGAACCACCATCGTGCGGTCGGGGTGTTTCTCCAGGTAAGACAGGGCATAGGCGGCCATGGATGTGTCCCACACCATCTGGGCTTCACAGAAATGGACGAAGGCTTTGTCGGAATGGCCATGGGCACCGAAGACGCGCCGGACGAAATTCATATAGGTCTCATCGATATCACAGGTCGCCCGAGGCAGTTCGCCGATTTGCTCCGGGGTCAAAGAAGAAAACCCCTCCCGGGAAACCTGCTTGGTGATTTCACGGGGGACATTGAGTCCAACCAGGGGCAACCCCTCCTCCCGCGCATAACGGAAAATGTCTTGGTAGAGGTGCCAGGGAAGTGTCCAGTTGTCGTAGTAGATCTCTTTAAAGGCCGTTTCGCTTAACGTGCCCCGGGTCCACGCGTTCAAGGCCGCTTGATCTTCATGGCGAAACATCTCCAAGCCGACGGCCACCCGGTTGCCCGCCTCGTGGAGGGAACGAATGACGGAGAGCTGGAAATCGTGATGCGATTTGTCGCTGTGGAGCTCGCCGACAAAGACCAATTTCACCCGTTTGATGTCTTGTACCATCGATCTCACGGAGACGATCTCACCGTCCGAGAGGCGGAGCACGCCGCTCGGGTCGTCTCCACATGAAAGGGTGGAGACGGCGGCGAGAATGGGTAGCAGGTATGAAATCAATCGTTTCAAGGGTCACTCCCCAGGGTTTGCAGTGAGAAACATGAGACCCAAAAGCAAACCCCAACTTGATTTCCGCCGGTCCAAGCTGTTCTTGGTCAAGACATGGCTGGGATGGTATCGCTTCCGAGCTTGTTCTGTCAACTCAACCATCGGACCTACATCAAAAAGCCGGCAAAGCCCTGATTGTCATTTACTCCCAAGGCGTTTCGTGCTACGTAATGTCGTTAATTTGCCAATTGGTTTTAGTAGGTTAGCCTCTTCTCGGGGCGGCTCGTGAAAGGACCTCCGCCATGCGTGGTCAGCAGCTTGCCAGACAGTGGCGCATCTTACGGACCATCGAATCCCGGAGCCACGGTGTGACCGTGGCCGAGTTGGCGGTCGAGGAAGGCTGTCACCCCCGGACGGTCTGGCGGGACCTGGCGGCCATCCAGGAAGCCGGCTTTCCCCTCTACTCGGAAAGAGACGGCCAGCAGAGCCGGTGGAGCTTCGTAGACGGCTACACCTTTCATCTCCCCGTGCCCTTCACCGTCACCGAGCTGATGAGTCTCTATTTCTACCGGGACGTCCTCCGGATCTTCAAAGACACCGTCTTTTACGATGCCCTGGCGGAACTTTTCCGAAAGGTCAAATCGACACTTCCCCAAGAGGGCCTGTCCTACCTCAACCGTATCGAACAGACCTTTCACATCGGATTCAAACCGCACAAGGATTACTCGGGCTTCAAGGAAGTCATCGCCCGGATCAACGATGCGGTGGTCAAACGCCGGGTGGTCGAGATGCGCTATTACTCCATGTCCTCCCAGCGGGAGACCACCCGCAAGGTGGACCCCTACAAGGTCTGGTTTTTCAACGGGACGCTTTATCTCATCGGCTGGTGCCACGTCCACGACGACATCCGCATGTTCGTTCTGGACCGCATCCGGCTCCTTCACATTACCGATGAGCACTTCATCCCCCCGGACGACTTCGATCTGGAAGCCTATTTGAAAGACAGTTTCGGCGTCATCCGCACCGACCCCGAACGGGTGGTCATCCGCTTCGATCCTTCCCTGGAGCGGTTCCTAAAAGAAAATATCTGGCATCCGTCGCAGGCCTTCGAGACCGACGAAGCCGGCAATCTGCTGCTTATCATGGAAGTGGGCGGTCTCGATGAGGTCATGAGCTGGGTGCTCGGCTTCGGCCGGCAGGCGGAGGTTCTGTCACCGGCACACCTCAGAAAGGCCGTGGCCGAGGAGGCACAGGCTGTCGCGGGTAGATATGAAGACGACGTCGAGTCTGACCAAAGCCCCAGCCGCACGCCTATTGCAAAAAATAGTCTCTGACCAAGGGGCCATGAGACGACTTGATCCCATTTTACCCTTGCAAAAAGGGGTATTTTTGGATAAATCGTAAAATACAAGCGAGTATTTTAAGATTATGGGTAAAAAGATAACGAAATACATATCCCGATATATCCAGTCGGCCGTCACCGAAGACTTGATGCAAAAAATGGTATTCATCGGCGGACCGCGTCAGACCGGAAAAACGACACTCGCCAAGCATCTGTGCCTGGAAGCCGGTTGTGATTTGAAAAATCGATATTTGAACTGGGATGCGGCAAAAGACAGAGAATATATCGTTCAGGAAGCGTTTCCTGCGGGGTCGGGATATCTCATTCTGGACGAAATCCACAAGTATTCCCGTTGGCGACAAGTGGTAAAGGGCTTGTTTGACAAGCGGGGCAACGAATTGCAGATTCTAGTAACCGGCAGCGCGAGGTTAGATTATTATCGTCGCGGTGGGGATTCATTGCAAGGGAGATATCATTTCTACCGCATGTTGCCGCTTACCTGTGCTGAATTGAGTTCTTGTTCGAGGTCCACATTAAAAGACCTCCTAGCCTACGGAGGTTTCCCCGAGCCATTTTCACTGCAATCCGAAAAGCAGACCCGCCGCTGGAGCCGGGAATATCGTTCGAGGATCATACGCGATGACCTGTCAGATCTCGAAAACGTACAAGATGTGAGTATCATAGAAGCCATGGCGATTAGGCTTCCCGATCTCGTGGGTTCGCCCCTTTCACTGAATGCACTGAGGGAAGACCTTCAGGTATCTCATCAGTCCGTTTCTCGATGGCTGGCCATGCTTGAAAACCTATATATGGTATTTCGAGTTCTTCCCTTCGGTGCGCCGCACATTCGGGCGGTCAAGAAGGAGGCAAAACACTATCACCTTGATTGGACGTTGATTAAGGACCGGGGTATTCGCTTCGAGAATCTGGTTGCTTGTCATTTGTTGAAATGGTGTTACTTCCTGCAAGATACCGAGGGCAGGGATGTAGAATTGCGCTATTTCCGGGATGTCGACAAAAGGGAGGTAGACTTCGTTCTTACGGAAGAGGGGACGCCGATTCACTTCGTGGAAAGTAAGCTCAGTGACAAGGACATCAATCCCGCCCTCCGTTACATGAAAGAAAGATTCCCTGGGGTGCCGGCAACTCAGGTAGTGCTCGAAAAAGACCTCGATGTAATCACGAAAGCCGGTGTAAGGCTCTGCGCCGCTCACCGGTTTCTCGGCAATCTGGTATAAGCACAAAGGGGCAAGGGGTCAAGCTGCCCGAACTCGCTGGCCAAGGGGCCACGAGACGACTTGACCCCTTGACCTTT
>CAZHHS010000108.1:0-6597 GCA_964532395.1 uncultured Desulfobacterales bacterium
GATAACCACTTATCCGCTCTGCCGTATTACCATCTACCATGGACGCCCGCTTTACCTCGTAGGCCTTGGCCAATGCCTTAAAAGGAATCGATTTGTTTCCCGGCATCAAAACGGCCACATAGCCGAGGCGGGCCAGCTGAACAATCAGTGTTTTCGCAGTTTGTTCCAAGGCCACCGCAATCGCCTGGGATGCGTACACAGCCCCTTTTTCCCGATGTTCGTATTCCCTGATTTCGAAAGGAACGTCTTGGCTTTTTAGATACGCCACAGCCCGTGTCATGGAATTGCCTTTTGTCACAATGGGTGAGGCGGGCTCAACAAAAAAACGATGGCAGGGACTTTTTGCTGTAGGACCAAAGTCACGGCCTGGAATGGGAGATATGCTGGAAAAAGCAGCCGTACCTACAGGTTGGCCGCCTAATCGGGCATGGTACCTCCTTCAGGCGCTCTGCCATCGTTTTTTTATGATAGAAGATGGGCCCGCGCTTTGGCAAGATCTTTTTTTGTCTTTTCGGATCTCTTACAGGCGGAGAAGCGACCATTCCAACCAGCCGTCAAGACACGTGAACAATGGCCACGGTCACGTTGTCCTTGCCGCCCCCTGATTTGGCCAGCTCAATGAGTGTGTCAACCTGTCGGGCCAACGTCTCCCCTGAAACCAGCACCGCCTCAATATCGGCATCTTGAACCATATCCGTCAATCCGTCGGAACAGAGGAGAAAACGGTCGCCGGCGTAAACATTGCCCCGGATCACATCCAACGCCAGCTCGGACTTCACCCCCACGGCCCTCAAGACGATATTGCGCATTCGGTGATTCCGGGCTTCCTCCTGACTAATTAGCCCTTGGTCCAACTGGTCCTGGACAAATGAATGGTCCTTGCTCACTTGTCGGAATTGCCCGTTCCTCAACCGGTAGGTCCGGCTGTCCCCCATATGGCCCAAAACGAACCCGCTGTCGAAAAAGGCCAGAAGCTCGGCGGTACACCCCATACCCTTGTGTTCAGGATGTCTTTTCACGTGATCGAGTATCCGCTCGTTGGCCCAGGAAAAAGCCTTTTGAACCAATTGGGCACCTTCATCTTGAGAAATCCGCTCCGTATTGGAAAAGACTTCCTCGGCAGTTTCCACAAAAATCCGGCTGGCTTCCTCTCCGGCGGCAGCCCCCCCCATACCATCGGCTACTGCACAAAAGTTTAGATCCGGTCGAACCACATACGCATCCTCGTTGTCGCGACGCCGTAACCCCACATGGGATCCGCCGGAGAACTGAATTGCGAGCATAGACAATAGGAACCTTTCGTTTTGTTTAGTCTTTGCCGAGGCTCAAGATTTCTTGTATGCCTACCGGAAAAAGAGTCCGAGATCAAACAATTTCACAAATGTATTATACACGAGGCCAATGGGAGACTCACATTTTAATCGAAGGACATCGAAAACATTGTATCTCATCGGTTTAAGACCCGGTTACCGCCACAATTTTCTTGACAGCTGTAGTAAATATCAGCAATAATTTGAAATTGATATGAAGAATCCACCCGCAATTATCGTCCAACTGGTCCATATCCAAGGGCCGCTCAAAGGTGAAATTCAGGAATTCCCCGGTCCTACCGTTACGATCGGACGTAACCCATCGTGTGATTTACATTTTCCTAAGGATAACACGGCAATTTCCAGACAGCATGCGCATATTGTTCGTGAGGGAAACCGGTTTAAGCTCGTTGACGAAAGCACCAACGGAACCTTCGTTAACAGCAAACCGGTGTCTGAAGCCTTTTTAAAAGACGGAGATGTCCTCACCTTTTCCGAAGGCGGACCGAAGGTGAGTTTTTTGACCAAGATTGCCGAGGGCCAAGAAGATATCCCCGGGGTTGCCGAGCCCAACGTCCCCCCGGCTTCGCCAAGTGAGCCCGAACCGGCACCGGTGTCCGAACCATCACCGGAACCCGCAGTTCAGCCACCACCGCCACCACGTCCCTCTGAACCCGTTTTAGAATCGAGACCGGAACCCAGACCGGAACCGACACCGGAACCACTTGCCCCGCCCGGCCCCGCTCCATCCCCACAGCGGGTACAAGCCCCTTTGGTCATACAATTCGGGCCCACGCTGCGCTCATTTAAGGAACTGCCCATCGAAGTCGGAAAGGCGCCGGGCAGCGATTTCGCCTTGGACCATGAAGCGATCGCTGATCGGCACGCACAGTTTTTTTTCACTCAGGGCCAGTATTATATAAAGGACCTCACCGGTCAACACCGCATTCTTATCAACGGCAACCCCGTTGACCTGCAAGCCGCTATCAATGCAAACGATCTGGTGGCCTTTAGCCCTCAGGGACCGGTATTTCGATTTCTCAGCGGTGGCCGTCTCGTGGAGGTGGAACCCGTGGAACCGGAGGCGCCTGCGGCCAGCGAGCCGTCTGACAGGGGCGGAGGAACGGCAAAAGAAACATCGGCAAATGAAGGGGCGCACAAGGCCAAGGCCCTATTTAAGAAATTTTTACGCCGATAGCACGCGGGGTAAATGCTTTGGCTGATGCAACGTATCTTCCACGTACACCTTACAGGATTCTGGCATTTGGGCCTTTTTCCCCGTCACTGAACGGCGCATGGTCCCAAAAGCCGATCGTTGTCGACCGCCTCACTTTCAGCGAGGCCATGAGCTCCCTTGACATTACCTTCGAAATATCGGTACCCAAAGACATATGTCCCGCCGGCACCATTACCATCCAGTGTAAGAGGCTAAAGGATTTTCATCCCGACCATCTGCCGGAAGCGAGTAAATACTTTTCCGAAGTTTCGGCGGCGAGAACCCTTTTCCGCGACGCCGACACCGGGAAAATAAAACCGGACGAATTGCAAAGCCGCCTTCAAGCGTTTTCTACACTTCCCCCGATTGAAACCCCGTCCCCCCGTCCGAAGGCAGGCGCTTCTAAATCCGAGGGCCACGATGCCGTCGATGATATACTTAGCATGGTCGCTCTACCGGATGAGAAAACCGCCCCCCGGACGCCACGCGGCGGTTCTCCCAGCATAGACAAACAGGCGCGACAAGCCCTTGAACACGTCTACTCGGATGCAACATTTCGAACCGTTGAAGCCGCCTGGCGTGGGGTGCGACTGGTTCTGGATCAGCTCGGGGATAGGTCCGACGTGGTCCTGGAACTGATGCCGTCGAACAGGGATACGCTCGGAGAGACCTTACGGGAATTGCAGAAAAACCCAAGACCGTCATCCCCAACCCTCGTCGTCGTTGACGTACCGTTCGACAATTCAGCACTCAGTATGGACCTTCTGTCCGCGGTGGCCGAATTCTCCGGACGGATGCTCGCCCCGACCGTTTCCTCGGTCACCCATCGATTCCTCCATATCGATTCATGGGCAGAACTGGAAAATCTCTCCTATCTTCCCCATCATATCGCCGGCCAAACCTATGCCAAATGGCATCGGATCAAGCAGTCCGCCGGTGCCGAATGGGTGGCGGTTACCTGTAACCCCATATTGGCCCGTTCACCCTATGGTCCGGGGAACATGCCTCGAAGCATTGCTTTTGAAGAAGGCGGTCCCTTATGGACAAGTCCCGTGTGGCCCGTGGCCGGCCTTATCGCTCAAAGTATGACCAAGACCAACTGGCCGACAGGCTTCACCGCGTGGAAAACGATTCGTGTCGAGGATCTGCCCGTGGCTGATTTCGGCAAACGGCGGTCCTGTTGTGCCATGGCTCAAATCAGCGAAGATCGATTTCATCAGTTTATTGCCGCCGGTATTACCCCGGTCTTGGTACCCAAAAACAAGGACTACGCTTTCGTGCCGGATGAAACAACGATCCCCGGAGGCTCTCTTGCGTACCAATGCCTCGTTGCCAGGACCATCCAGGTCTTGATGGCCTTCGAAAAGGACACGGATATACCCCCGGATCCCGACGGCATTGCAACGGGTGTAAAGGAGCGTTTTTCATTATTCTGGGAGAAAACCGGCCATTCCACCCCGACGGACCTGGCGGTTTCTGCGGTCCCGGATGAAAAACCGGACGGAGAAGCCGGTCAAGTCGTTCTGAGCATCTCCTTTACACCTCCCCCGGATATCCTGCCCTCCCCTCAAAAGGTTCAATTTCAGCTCCTATGGGATACTACGGCGCATGACGACTAAGCATCCGCCGGAAAAAGCCAGTGCAAGTTCCGCCGCTGATTTCCTGAAAACCGTCGTCCCTTTCAGCGAACTGGACGACGAGGCATTTCAGAAGCCGGCAGACGCGTTGACCGAAAAGACCTTCGCCAAGGGCACGCTTATATTTACACAGGGAAAGACACGAATCGAATCCCTTTACCTCATTAAATCGGGCAGTGTCTCCCTATATCTCAGGGACGAAAAGGACATCAAGAGACGTAACGAGTATCGAGGACCCGGTGATTATTTCGGCGCTCTGGGTATCATTACGGGCACGGCCGCCAATCTGTCTGTCGAGGCCGTCCAAGAAACCACATGTATTCTTATCCCCAAGCAAACGTTTCAAGAGTTAATCCGCACCATTCCCCTATTCTCTCATTACTATCTCCACGCCTTTTGCGAGCGCTATATCCACCCGGCCCATCTCGAACTCAGGGCGGGACCCCACACCGAGGACGACAAGACGCCCAACATATTCAGTCAATCCATTGACAAACTGGCCAAGGAAACCGTTTATTCATGTCTGCCCACAACGACCGCACAAGAAGCCGCCGCCAAAATGGCCGAACGCCGCATTGGGTCCGTCTTTGTTCAATCGGAAGACGGTCAGCTTTTGGGGATCGTTACCGACAAGGATTTGCGAACCAAACTGGTGGCTCAAGGGTTGGGATGTGACACCCCGGTCGAATCGATTATGTCCGCTCCGGTAAAATCGATCAGCTCCGGTGCCTTGTGCTTCGATGCCCTCTTTACAATGCTCAAGCACCACATCCATCACTTGGCAGTCGAAAGAAACGAGAAACCGTTCGGCGTGCTTACCTCCCATGACATCATGACGGTTCAGGGAGATTCCCCCATATTTTTGTTTAGAGAAATAGCTGCTCAAACGAAAATCGAAGGACTTTATTCTATCCCCAAGGCCTTTTCCGCGGTGGTCGGTCGTCTCATGTCCCAGGGGGTGAAGGCCAGTCACCTAAACCGCATCATTACCGTGTTGAACGATCAAATCCTGGGGCGAATCCTGGACCTGTTGATTATGGAAATCGGACCGCCTCCCGTTGCTTTTTGCTGGCTGGTCATGGGAAGTGAGGGAAGAAAAGAACAGACTTTTTCCACCGATCAGGATAACGCCATTATCTTCGAGGACACCGGCAAAGAAGCCGATGATGAAGCGGCCGGGTCTTATTTTCTGGAATTGGCCGAAAAGGCGGTCCACCATCTGGCAAAGTGCGGCTATCGATTGTGCAAGGGTGACATGATGGCGTCCAACCCCTCATGGACCCAGTCCCTTCCCGCGTGGAAAAGACTTTTCGATCATTGGATATTTTCTCCCGATCCGAAAGAGGTCCTATATTCGACCATCTTTTTTGATTTCAGGGGGGGGTTCGGCAATGTGCAGCTGGCGGATGAATTGCGGGAACACCTGATGAAGCGGACCTCGGCGGAAAAGGTTTTCATTCACCACCTGGCCAGAGACTGCATGGACGTGCGTCCGCCCTTGTCGATGTTCAAGCAGTTCAAAGTGGAAAAAGAAGGTCCGTACAAAGGCCAACTCGACCTGAAGGAAAAGGGGCTGACCCCCTTTGTCGATTTTGCCCGGCTCATGTGTCTGGATCACGGGCTCCCGGCAACCAACACCCTGGAACGGTTTGAGGCCCTCCGGAAAGGGGCTTTTATCTCACATGACCTTGCCGCCCGCATCATGGAGGCCTATGAATTTCTCATGCACGTGCGCCTCAAGGAACAACTCAAGGAAATTAAGGACGGCAAGGAACCGGACAATTTTGTCATGCCGTCTCAACTATCCGATCTGGACCAGCGCTCACTGAAAAAGGCCTTTTCACTTATCGGAGAGGCCCAGTCCTTTATCGCTGCACATTTCCATCTTAATCTGGGGTAGACACCATTATGGCGCAGGAAGCGGAAAAGCGGGTTCTAAGACTTATCGCCCAAGGAAAAACAAAGAAAGAAATCTATCACATTCTGTCTAAAGAGATGGAAGTGGATGACTTTGAGCGGTTTCTTCGCAACCAAACCGAGTTGTCTAAGAAAGAAGCGTACTATGGATGGAATTATCTCCTTTTGGCCATCCTTGCGGCGTTCACCTTTATGCGCCTTGGAGAAATTCTCGGTCCCATCCTGGATCACGGGGTTAAAAATGTTTTTATTGTCGTTTGGAGTCTTATCGTTCCGGCCGTAAACCTTTGCCTCCTCTGGTATATCTACCGGTTCCATCGGCTGGGGTACCTGTTTCTTTTTGTCGTATCCGTACTGGCGCTTTTTCGCCCTGAGACGCACAACCTGGTCGGTTTCATAAAAACCGCCTCCCTCATCTTTTTATCCGGCTTTTTGTACCTCAAACTCTTTCCCAAACACGGTAAAATTTAGCGGAAGAAATTAGCCGCAGACACACGCCGACGGACGCAGACGATAG
>CAZHHS010000109.1:0-6587 GCA_964532395.1 uncultured Desulfobacterales bacterium
TATAAGAGGTTCCACCAAAAGTAAACCCTGATGGCTTTATCGACTTTTTGAAAACGTTACAGGTTCGGGACGGTTTCAGATTTAAATGGGGCTAACTGTTTGAAGCCGTTAGAACCTTATGCCTTATGCGACAATGCGGCATATATCACACCGCAGTCAATCAAGTTCATTGCCGACAGGAAGCCGCGGGACGGCTTAACCCGGCTTTGGCTACAGTTCCAGCAAACCCTTTTTATAAGCGACCTTGGTCAATGTGGCCATAGACTTCGTCTGCAATTTGTCCATGATATTGTACTTATGGGTCTCAACGGTCTTCGGGCTTATGGCCAACCGTCTACTGATTTCAGAGATCGGCACACCGTCGGCCAACAACGGGAATATCTCCTTCTCGCGAGACGTGAGAACAGCGATCCCGTCTTCTATGCCCATCACCTTTTTGGCATCCCCCAGCTCCAACTCCAGCATGTGGTCCTGTATCACCATCTGCACTTTTCCACTGTAAAAAACATCCCCTTTTTTCGCCGTCCTCAACGCCGTCACAAGATCAGTGAATGAATCGTCTTTCAGCACATAACCCGACACGCCGGCCTTGAACAGGGGAATGATGTGCTCCTTGTCGGAAAACATGGTATATACCACCACCGAAACATCGGAGTACCGATCGAGCACACGATAAGTGGCCTCCATCCCATTGTCGGGCATAAGCAGGTCCATTACCACGATATCCGGTTTCAAGGATTCAATCATTTCTGTAACATCGGAAGCTTTGGACGCCCAGCCCACCACATCGAAATCCGGCTCAGAACCCAGCATTTCCGAAATCCCTTTGGCAACGATTTCGTGGTCATCGACAATCAGCACCTTCGTCTGGTCAGCCATGTTCCCCTCACCCATTTATCAAAAAACCGAAGCCCCGGCCCCACTCCCACATAAGCCGGCCGGCGGCACACACACGTCAGATGGAGAAACATATCACAAGGCAAGGGAAATCGCCATATTCAAGACACCGGGCGCGGTTATTCCTCAAAAATGGACACCCCAGCCTCCCGCATTTTCCCGAGTGCGGCCTCGCCTTCCTGCACGTCGACCGGGCGGGTCGCCTGCCGGATCAAGCTGACATCGAAACCTGCTTGACGGGCGTCCAGAACGGAGGCCAACACGCACACATCGAGGGCCAATCCCCCCACCCATAAGTGAGTAACACGATCGCGTTTGAGTTGATCGGCGAGACCGGTTTCGTCAAATACGGAATTTTGGTCCTGGTCGAACCGCACCCCTTTGGTTATCTTGACCACACTGTCGGGAAGATTGAGGTCCGGATGAAAGCGGGCCCCGGGGCTGTCTTGCAGGCAATGCACGGGCCATGGGCCGCCTCCGTCATGAAAACTGGTATGACGGACCGGATGCCAGTCTCGAGAGCAGTAGATTGGAATGAGTTGTGTTTGGGCCGCCGCTATCCACCGGTTGAGGACGGGAATGATGGCTTCAGCTCCCTCCACGGGCAATTTCCATCCGGGGAAGAAATCATTTTGTACGTCCACGATTAAAAGTCCGTCGTGCGGTTTCAGCAAAGTTTCCGGCTGGTTCATGATGGTACCCTCCCACGAAAGGGATGACATCCGCTCCTCGGTGTCATCTTTCAAAAACGCCGGTGACGCTTGCCTTGTCCAGCACTTTGCCGTCGATCCGAGTCATAAAATCCGACAAGCTGGGAGATTCCCCGGGATCGACATTGGCCTCACTCAGCGCATAAACGGTAAGCACGTAGGGGTGCTCCCCCGACCCGGCCGGCGGTTGCGGCCCACCATAACCGGGCTTGCCGAAGGAATTCATTAGTTCCACGGACCGGGAGGGCATAAGCTGTCCCGATGCCCCCTCTTTGATCGATCGGACATCGGCGGGAATGTTAACCACCATCCAGTGAACCCAATTGTTTGCCACGGGATGGGGATCTACCATGGTCAGGGCGAAGGAAGCGGTTTCCGGCGGCGGATCGCTCCATGACACCGGAAGAGAGACATTTTCCCCTCCCGCACCGGGCATCACATAGCGCTCGGGAATTCTTTCTTGGTCCTTAAATGCGTCGGTTGTTACTTGCATGCGTCCCTCCTTTTAGATATCAATCCGCTATTGTCAATTTATTGACCACATCTACCACGCCCTCGGTATTGACGGCGGCCCGATAGGCATTTTCGCGGGCCGCCCAGTCAGGTACCGATCCGGACAGGGTTACCACTCCCTCTTTTACATTTACCGTGACTTGCGCGGGATCAACAAGCGCACTCCGTTCTAAGGTTGCCACCACGGCGTTGGCGATATCTTGATCCGGGTAGATCTCCGTCGGCACAACGGCCAGCTGATTCCGGATGCCGGTGACACCGTTTTCCTGAGACACCAGATCCGCTATGTGGAGCTTCACCCAGTAGGCATCGACAGTACCCGTTAATGTCACCTCACCGTCTTTGACGGACACATTCACCTCGCTCACATCAATATCCGGATTGGTAAAGAGTTTATTCTCCAACGTGGCCAAGATCCGTCGATCATCCGGGGTCTCCCGGTCTTGGGAAAAACGAATCTTTAACAAATTATCCACCGCCGTGACCCCGGCTGTTTCCCAAACGTCCCCCACGGCGGAAAGCATGGAAAAATAACTCGGCACGGTGCCGCTTAGGGTCACCTTGCCGTCTTTCGCCTCCACCGCTATATTAGAGGCATCCACACGAGCATCCCAATAGAGTTGCTCGACCACCTTTTTCTTAACCGCCTCATCTGTAAGGCTCGTGGGGCACATCCGTTCCTCCTCTAATGTCTCAAACCCTAATAGTCGGACAGATGCTCTGGATCGACATCCTTGAGCACCCGTTCCTTCAATACGGAGATCTTTTCTTTCTGGTCCGGGTGGAGCATGTCCAAACAAAGCCATACGGCCCGCATTTCCAGCTTAAGCGTATCAATAGCTGCCTGAAATGACCGCTTGTCTTCCAGTATCTCGTCACCCGTGGCCGCCAGTTGCCGTTCAAGCTCTTTCAGCCGGTATTCCAATGACCGTTCGCTCATATCAATATCTCTCAGTTCCCCATATTAGGCTCTGTGGTTACGATTGCTCCTTGGTCTGGCCTGCGCTGCCGCTGCTTCCCCGCAAGTAGGGACTGGCCACCACGGCCACCGCCGCCACCCAGAAAAAAAGGACAAACGCCCAGACTGTGGGATGGCCCGGCCTGTAATCGGCCCAACTGGCCAAGGCGATTGGGATAAGTGACCCTAAGAAGAGAAGTATTCCCGAAATCCATGCACCTCTTTTTTCGTCCATATCGATTCCTCCTTTCTCGCCCATATTACGGGCACATTCATCTTTCTTTTAAACTCTGTCAATATCCACTGAGCCAAATCCTTATACCCTTCATAGAACAACTTGTTGTCTTAGAAAATAGGGGAAAACACCTATTTTCTCATCCCGGGTGTACCGATAATCTACGACCCTTATGCGAATATACCCCCCGGCATTAACCCCGGCCGGCGTAACCCCTTTGTGTCGTTATTGGATCACCCACTCACAAATACATGATTTACTCCATTTACCTTGTCCGCATAATAGGTCATAAATATATAAAATCAAAAAATGTCTAGTGTGAAGAAAGGAGAAAAAGGATGGAAACAGAAAGCAAACAAGAGTATGAAGCGTTTACTCAGAAGGTTTTGAATCAGTGGGCGGAAAAAATCGATGAACTGGGTGTAAAGGGACAGGCCCAAACGGAACCGGGCAAGCTAAAACAGCTCGATTTTCTGCGGAAGAAGCGCCAAGAGGCCAAAGCAAGGTTTGAAGACCTTACCCAGTCCACGGAGCAAGACTGGAAAAGCCATGCCGAAGAGCTAAACCAGTTGTTCAGTGATATGGAAGCCGCCTTCGAACAGGCCGAATCGGCAATCAAGTAATCTCCAACCTTGTAAAAGCCGAGGAAGTGGTGGTTAGTACGTCGGCGGACAGTCCTGCTAGAAATCTTCTCGTTCCCGACCGCGTTCCCGTAATTCTTGCTCTTCTTTCTGTTTTTCGATCGGAGGCGTATTCTTTGGATCCAATACCTCGGCGGCCGGCATGTCCGGAACATTTTCCTCGCCGGTGGGCTCCGGCGTATCCGAATCACCACAAGCAGGCAAGCATATCGTACCCATCGCCATTAACGTCGCAAGGACAACTGCTGTCACTTTTCTATTCATTCTTCTCCTCCCTTGTCATTTTCTAATTCACCCCACCTCAGCCGTCTCTTAGCAAGAGACTTTTTCACACATTTATCAGAACTCAGAAAAGAGAGCCTCAACGGAATCATCCCGTTTCTTCACAGGCTCCGTTTTCGTCCCTTAAACATCCGTAGAGCCTTTCCGTATCTTGTCGATTGCAAAGGGCGGTACCCGGACTCATTACGGCCGCCGCACCGGCTGCCAGCCCGAATCGCAGCGCATCGTCCAGGTCTTCACCCTGTGAAAGACGAAGCACCATGCCTGCAACCATGCTGTCCCCTGCGCCAACCCGGCTATTGATCGGTACGGTGGGGGCACCCAGGCGCTTGGAGCCACCCCGCCAGGCGGCAAACAGCCCGGCGGCACCCATGGAAACCACGATTATCTCACTTTTCCCTTCGTCTACCAGCCGATTGGCCGTGTCGGCCAGCTGACCGTCGTTTTGCACCTTATCACCCGACAGATCTTCCAGTTCTCTCAAATTGGGTTTAATCAAAAACGGGCTTTTGTCCACGGCCGCCTTCATCGGTCGTCCGGAGGTATCCAGGACGAACTTGGCCTTTAGCCTACCACTCACCTCCGCCACTTGACCGTAAAAATCATCGGGCACCCCGGGCGGCAGGCTCCCGCTGGCCACGATGTAATCGGGTTTCGGAGCCACTTCTGCCAACATATCCAAACATTTTCGCCATTCTTCTTTGTCCAGCCTGGCACCGGGCATGGTGAATCGAAATTCACGGTCACTCGTCTCTTCGTAGACAGTCAGATTTTCCCGGGTCCAGCCCTGAGTCTCAAAGGGCTTCTGCGAACATTCTTGGTTTTCCAGCAGGGTGGTCAGCAGCCGGCCCGTCGGCCCTCCTGTAGGAAACATCGCCATCGCCTCTCCTCCCAGTTCGTGTATGGCTCTGGCCACATTAATTCCTCCCCCTCCCGGCTCAAACTGGGGTGTGTGGCACCGAAGTTTTCTCTCCGGCGTCACATGGGCCACGCCGGTACTTTTGTCGATAGCCGGATTCATGGTCAGCGTAACGATGGCGGACACAACCGGCCTCCTTTCTTTTGATACATATCGTCAGCACTCACTTTGAATATTTACTCCGAAAGAAAATAGACCGTCTTAATCTATCTGCGCAATTCATAAAATCATGTATTTGATGGATGACAATGCGGAGAAAACTGCAAACCGGCTGGGAAGCGGGGAGATCTTGCTTTTGGAAAACACCTGTTTTCACCCGGAAGAAAAAAAGAACGATGGCGATTTTGCAAAAAAGCTGGCGGCTTTGGCAGATGTATATGTAAACGATGCCTTCGGCACGGCCCATCGCGCCCACGCTTCCACTGAAGGGGTGGCGCACCGACTGCCGGCGGTGGCCGGACTGTTGGTGGCCGAATAAATTGTATCAAATTCTGGCCACTCCGGAAAGACCGTTTGCCGCCATACTGGGCGGGGCAAAAATCTCGGGTAAGATCGACGTCCTGAAACACCTGTTGGGACAAGCCGATCTGCTTCTTGTCGGCGGCGGAATGGCCAACACGTTACTTAAAGCCAAAGGCCTGGAAGTGGGCGGATCCCTCGTTGAGGAAGTGAGTCTGGCGGAGGCCAAACAGATTCTGGAAAAGGCCGGGGAACGGCTTATTCTGCCTCCGGATGTCGTGGTGGCCCATGCGCCTAGTGACGAGACGACCGCCCGGACGGTTTCGGCGGATCAGGTATCCGCCACCGTGCAGATCCTGGATATTGGATCGGAGACGATTGATTTGTTCAAGACAAAACTTGCCCCGGCCCGGACGATCATATGGAACGGGCCCTTGGGGGCCTTTGAAACCCCTCCTTTCGCGGAAGGAACCATGGTGGTGGCGCGTCTCCTGGCCGACCTGGATGCGACGACCGTGGTGGGCGGGGGCGATACGGTTCCGGCACTACACCGGGCCGGCGTAGAAAAGGAAATAACCCATGTCTCAACAGGCGGCGGCGCTTTTTTGGATTTTGTTCAAGGAAAGGAGTTGCCGGGAATCGCGATCCTGCAAGATGGGTGATGCACACCACAAATACAGGATCGAACCTATTTACGGTACAATTTCAGTTGATTAAAGTAAGAGACACAATGGAAGTTGAAGGAGGGAGAGCTCATGTCGTTCTTGTCGTTTTGGCTCATATTCGTTTCAGTTTGCGGCCTTGGATTGCTTGTAAGCATCGTAGTCGGTGTCATTGTTGCACAAGCTTTTAATTAGAGGTCAATACAACCGGCGGCGGAACATAAACCCGGCCAGTATCAGACAAACCACACCGATAATGGCCATGGGCCAGTATTGGGGCCATAATAGGTCAATGCCGGCCCCTTCCAGAA